>CAYXET010000011.1:0-11810 GCA_964464025.1 uncultured Christensenella sp.
CTCGCGACATTTGCCTTGGCAAGGCAACGCTCTACCACTGAGCCACTCCCGCATAGATTTTAAACGAATAAAGTATAGCCTAATTTTTTTATTTTGTCAACAATTTTCTTTCAATTTTCAAATTTTTATTTTTTCAACCATAAATTGTTATCCAATTATAAACTTTTTTTATGAAAATAAAATATATTTTGACATTTTTATATCTTTATTTTCTCGAACTTTTAGTAAATTATAAAATTTTTTCAATATTCAAAAAATTTTAACGTTTTGAAAATTGTTTAATATTTTTTGCTATTCTTTTTCAAAAACAAAAATAGTGCGTTAATTTATTTGACAATATTCCCAGTTTTTGCTAATATTTTTAACAAAAAAAGGGGGAAAACAAAAATGAAATTAGAAGGAACAAAAACTGAACAAAACTTAAAGGCTGCTTTTGCTGGTGAAAGTCAAGCAAGAAATAAGTATACATATTTCGCATCAGTTGCAAAAAAAGAAGGCTATGAGCAAATCGCTGAAATTTTTTTGAAAACTGCAGAAAACGAAAAAGAACACGCTAAACTTTGGTTTAAGGCACTAAATGAACTTGGCAACACAAAGGAAAATCTTGTTTCGGCAATGAGTGGCGAAAACTATGAATGGACAGATATGTATGCTACTTTTGCAAAAGAAGCCGAAGAAGAGGGTTTTGATGAACTTGCCGAGGTTTTTAGAAAAGTTGGAGAAATTGAAAAAGCACACGAAGAACGTTTCAAAGCACTGCTAAACAATCTAGAAATGCAAAGAGTTTTTGAAAAAAGTGAAATTGTTATGTGGGAATGCCGAAATTGTGGGCACCTTGTAATTGGCGCTAAGGCTCCTGAAATTTGCCCAGTTTGTGCACATCCACAATCATATTTTGAAGTTAGAAAGGAAAATTATTAATACATTTTCTAAAAATCAGCACAAAAAATAGCCCAAAACTAAAATTGGGTTATTTTTTATAAATATTTATCCTTTTAAATAGAAAAGATATATGAAAAGTGAAATTAAAAGCAATCCAAAAAATATTGCAAAACCAATTTTGACCTTGCTTTTTGGAAGATTGTCACCAAGCTTACCTGTTTGCCCATTAAGATAAACTCGATAATCTTTTTTGCCATACTTAAAATCAATAAAATAGATTGGAAGAAGAATGTAAGAAAACTTATTATCTTCAAAACTAGTTTTAAGATTAAATTCTTGAACGAAAGAATAGGAATAGGTTGATAGAATTTTTGATTTTATCTCGCTTTTCATTTCGTCTTCACAAATAGCTTTGCATTCTGCCACGCTTTTATCATTGCTTTCTACGCAAAAACCACGCAAAAAATTTTCGTTGTAGTGATAACAAGTTTCATCATTAATTTGATAAGGTTTCACTTGCTTAAAAAGAGCCTGGCTTGCTTGACTGCTGCTTTCTATTTCAAAGTTCTCAAAATCAACGTCCTTTTTTCCGGAAATATGCTTATATTTAATGTCAGTATACGTTTTTCCATTGCTTGTGCGTGAAACCACTTCTCCTAGCGTTCCTGAATAGGAAGAATGCGTTTTGCTATCAAATATAAAGCAAGATATATATGTTCCGTTTATGTTATCTAAGTTTGGAGTTTTTTTAAATTTGTTTGGCAAAAACCATTTCTTTTTCACATTTTGGCGATATTTTTCAATTGCTCTAATTTTATCAAGCGCAAAAGGCAAAATCACATCGGGCTTTAAGCCAACAATCTCTGACCTATCCAGCACAAAATTGCTTGAACAATAGGGACAAGTTTTGGTTATTTCGCGATTATTTACTTTTAATTTTGCACCACAACTTGAACAATTTGTTGTTTTTTCTTCGTTATTTGTTTGATTATCTAAATTGTCGAAATATTCTTTTTTTATCACGCCATTTTCAGCCTTGAATTTTAGAGTCCTTCCACAATTTGGGCAAAATAAAGCGTGGTGAGAAATGGAATAGACTAATTCCCCACCACAACCAAGACATTTTATATTTGTTTTATTCTTAACTCTTTTTCCTTTTTTCTCTTCAAAAAGATTTTCACCGCTTGAATTTTCACTCATTATTTAACTTCTTTTCCACAATTTGGGCAAAATTTTGTTGATTTACTTAATTTTTCGCCACATTCGCATATCTTCCCGTCCGCACCTAATTTGGTTCCGCACTCTGGGCAAAACTTGCTAGATTTTTTCACTTCTTTTCCGCAGTTTGGGCAAAAAAGACCAATTTTTTCGCCACAATTTGGGCAAAATTTAGAATTTTTTCGAATTTTTGCACGACAATTTGGACATTCTTGTGTTTGCTCAACAACAGGATTTTCTCCGCTTAAATTAGAAGCAAAAACTCCACTAAGGCTAGCCCCTGCACCAAGACCAACGCCAAGACCAGCTAGATTATTTCCGTTTGGATTGTTTGCTGCATCTTTAAGAGCCTCGGCCGCTTTCAAACGCGTGTATGTTCCAATTTTATCTTCAATCACACCTAGTTTTGTTCGTTCGTCTAATGTTTTTTCAACTTCTTCGGGAAGAGAAATATTTTCAATTACAAACGAACATAATTCTAGGCCAAAACTAGCAAATTTTTCTTTAACAAGCTCAACAACACTTTTTGACAATTCGTTATAGGAACTTGCAAGGTCTAGGGCACTAATTTTGCTTTCACCAATTGCATCAGTTAAACCCGAAAGCAATATTGGCTTTGTTTGACCGTTAACATCGCTAATTGAAAAAGATGAATGCGTTCCAAACATTTCCTTCATAAAAGTTTTTGCATCGGAAACACGCATAGAATACACACCAAATGCACGCAATCGAACATTCCCAAAATCAGCATCTCTAAGCATAATTGGATTTTGTGTTCCCCATTTTATTGCCGTGAATTGACGTGTGTTAACAAAATACACTTCGGCCTTGATTGGGCTGTTAAATCCAGTTGGCAAACTTAAAAATTTTGTCAAAAATGGAATATTTTCTGTGCTTAACTTGTATGTTCCCGCACCAAAAACATCGCATATCGTTCCTTTATGAACAAACACTGCCACTTGGCTTTCTCGAACAACCAAAGTTGAACTGTTCATAATTTCGTCTCGGTCGGTTAAAGGATAGCGATATACCATTTGGTCACGGTCTTCGTTTTTATATTCTATAACCTCTAACAATTGTCTTTTAATTCTACTAAATAATCCCATATTATTCTCCTTCTCTTTGTTTTGATTTTATAATTTCTTTTAACTCACTAACTTCGCTTTTCAAGTTAGAATCGTCCTTGATTAATCGTGCAACTTTATCACGTGCATGCATAACCGTTGTATGATCTCTGTTTCCGAAAATTCTTCCTATGCTAACAAGTGGGGTGTCTAGGAGTTCGGTTATCAAAAACATTGTAACTTGACGCGGGTCAACGATTTCCTTATTCTTTTTCTTCCCAACAAGATCATCACGGTCAACTTTATAATAGTCACAACAAACTTGAATAACTTTTTCAATGGTTATTTTTGTGTTGTCGTCGTGCTCGCAATTTTTAAGTGCTTCTTTTGCATCATTAACATCGGCAAAATGGTGACCGTGCAAACTTGCATAGAACACAACTTTGCTTAGGCAACCCTCAAGCTCACGAACGTTTGTGTCATATTTTTCAGCAAGATAATCAATCACTTCATTTTGAACGTTATAGTTTTCAATTTGTGCTTTTTTCATCAAAATTGCCACTCTTGTTTCAAAATCGGGCTGACCAATGTCTTGAATCATCCCCGAAACCAGCCTGCTTCTTAGTCTGTCGGTTAACGTTTCAATCTCTTTTGGAGGTCTATCGCTTGCAATAACAATTTGTTTGTTTTGTTGATACAAATCATTAAAAGTGTGAAAGAAGTTTTCTTGCGTTTCAATTTTTTTTGAAATAAATTGAATATCATCAATCAAAAGCACGTCTACATTTCGATATTTATCTCGGAAAACTGCGATTGCGTTGTCTTTGAAGTTTCCTCTTATGGCGTCGATATAGTCGTTTGTAAATTGTTCGCAAGTGACATATAAAACACGCATTTCTGGGTCATCGGACACAATTTGATTGCCTATCGCGTGCAAAAGGTGAGTTTTCCCAAGCCCAATTCCGCCATAAATGAACAATGGATTAAATCGAGCACTTGGATAATCGGCAACATTCTTGCAAGCAGCATATACAATTTGATTGCTTTTTCCAACAACAAATGAAGAAAAAGTGTATTTACTATTTAAGTTTGTGCGATAGCTTGTTGTTTTGTTTTTTTCAACCGGCACTTCGCCACAAAGTTCACTTTCAAGATATTTATTTTTTTCTTCTTCACCATAAATTATTTTAAATCCCTTATACTCGCCGTTAAAAGTGGAGTCTAAGGCAAAACGGATTAATCCCAAAAAATTACGTTCGCATTGATTTTTGCACGCTTCGCTAGATGCCAAAATTATTATTTCGTCATCTTTCACTGCAAGAGGTTTTAGAGTTTTTATCCAAAGGTCAAAGCTAACTGCTGTCATTTCTTTTTCTAGCAACCTCAAAACATTATTCCAATTTTCAACTAAATTTATCATACGTCGTCCTTTTTTGCGATAGTCTCAATTTTTTTGCTTATCACTAATCTATGTATTATGATAAAACAAATAAAAAAAATTGTCAAATAATTTAAAGTTTTGTTAAGCATTTGAAAAAAAATTTTTATTTTGATATAATAAGTCTATGCATATTAATTTTGTTGAAGTTAAAAATTTTAGAAACTATTCCCACGAAAAATTTTTATTAAACAAAAACGTTAACATTCTTTTGGGCGACAACGCACAAGGCAAAACGAATTTGTTAGAGGGAATATATTTTTCGTGCATTGGAAAAAGCTTTAAAACAAAAAACGAACAAGATTTGATAAAACATAATGAAAATTCTCTTAAAATTTTAGTTGACTTTGAAAAAAACAATGGTCACAACACCATTGAAGTTCAGTTTAGGGGCAAAGATAAATTTATTAAACTAAACGAAGTGAGCCTTACGAAATCTAGCGGACTGCTTGGAAATTTGGCTTGCGTGTTTTTTTCACCAAATGAATTGAAACTTGTGAAAGAAGCGCCCGAAGACAGACGAAAATTTTTGGATATTGCCCTTAGTCAACTAAGCAAAGAGTATTACATAAATTTGTTAAAATATAACAAAATTTTCAAACAAAGAAACAAATTATTAAAATCTAGCGACAATGAAAAAATTATCAAAGAAACTCTTCCAATTTGGTCGTTTCAACTTGCTAGACCTGCCAGTGAAATTATTTTTTACAGGCTAAACTTTATCAAAAAGTTGAATATGCTGGCACAAAAAGAGCATCAATATTTGTCTAGCGAAAAAGAAAATTTAAGCTTGGCATATTCTTCTTGCCACAATTTTGGTGAAACTTCGGCAACTGAAATTGAACAAATTTTGCTTGAAAAATATAAACAAAATGAAGACAAAGACATAAGTTTGGGCTACACAACTGTTGGCCCGCACCGTGACGACCTTAAAATTTTTCTAAACGACCTTGATGTTAAATCTTTTGCAAGCCAAGGGCAACAACGAACTTGTTTGCTTTCGATAAAACTTGCCGAAACCGAAATTTTTAACTTGTTTTTCAAGGAATATCCAATTCTGCTTCTTGACGACGTTTTTAGCGAACTTGATGAAAAACGAAAAGAAAAACTTTTTAAGCGAACACAAAAATTTCAAACCTTGGTCACAACAACAAAATTTGATATGGTCGATAGCAACGCTAAGATAATTAAAATTGAAAACGGGAAAATTGTTTTATGAATGAAATAGAAAAATATTATAATAAATTCAATGAAGACAAACGCTTAAAATCTAGGCACGGGCAAGTGGAATTTCACATCACCACAAAATATCTTTTAAAATATCTAAAAAAGATGGATAATCCAAAAATTTTAGACGTTGGTGCGGGAACAGGAGCATATTCAATTTTTTTGCACAAAAAAGGCTATGATGTTTGCGCTGTTGAACTTGTGAAAAAAAATTTGAGTGTTTTGAAACAAAATTGTGACGAATTTTTAGCAATTCAAGGCGATGCAACAAACCTGAAAAAAATAAGAGACAACTCTGTTGATGTTACTCTTTTGTTTGGGCCAATGTATCACTTATTTTCGGAAGAAGACAAACAGAAAGCTCTTTGCGAGGCAAAACGTGTGACAAAAAATGGCGGACTAATTTTTGTGGCCTATTATATGAACGACTATGCCGTTATTTCACATGGATTTGTGGACGAAAACATTAACAATTGCCTAAAAAACAATCAACTAACAAAAAATTTTAAGATAAAAGACGACATTAAAAATTTATATTCCTTTTATCGCATAAAAGACATAAACGACCTAAACAAAAAAGCGAACCTTAAACGCCTTAAAATTATTGGCGTTGATGGGGCAACAGACTATATTCGAAAAACTTTAAACAAAATGAACGACGAAACATTTAAAATTTATTTAAAATATGTTGAAATATTATGCGAAGATAAAAACTTGATTGGTGCAAGTTCTCACGTTCTAGACATTTTAAAAAACACAAAATCAACATAATAACACAAATTTTTTTATAATTACTACATAAAATAAAAATATTGACAAAATTTATTCTTTTTGTTATACTCTTTTTGTTAAAGGAATTAGAAAATGAAAATACTTAGAAATGTTAAGTTTATTAATATATTTTGCTACACGTTTTGCGCGTTATATTTTGCTTTTGCAATTGCATATTCTTTCGCCTACGTTTTAACAGAAAATCAAATTGAAAGCGATTTCAACGCACTTTCGGCTTATGTTGAACAAATGAATAATCAATGGGCAAAAGAACAAATTGAAATCAACTATGACACAAAAGAAGAAACAAGCGGGCAAACTGAACAAACTTATGAAATTTTGTATACCGACGGGAAAACCGCACTGATAGATGGATATAGCAAACTTTATAACGCGTCAAGTTTCTATGCACGAATTCAAGGAATAATTTCGGGCGATGCAATGGGCTTTAACATTCGATTTAACTTCGACGACACAGCTGTTAGATTTTCCGAAAACAAATGCTATAACGAACTTATGGTTAAATATCTCGACACAACCGCGCCAAGTGCCTTGAAAGGACTAATAGAAGATCAAGCAAAATTTGCACAGAAAAATTTAAAAGACTGGCAGCAATATAGGCGACTAATCACAAACGATGTTCAAAAAGTTGGAAACAACCTTGTTGCCACCTATAACGGCACCGCAACCAGAACAGGTGCAGTTGATATGGTTCCAGACAACTTGTTAATCATCAACGAAGAAACAATCAAAAAAGTTACCTATTTTAAAACAAAAATCAAAAAGGGATTACCGGTCTACACCGTTCAAGCCGAACTTGACCCACAAAAAGCAACAAAAGATTTTGTTAAAGTTCTAAATTTTAATATGGACGGAGTTTATCTTGGCGATGTAACCTATTCAAGTTGCATCGTGACAGCAATAATTGACCACACCGGGCAAATTATTGGAATGACCAGCAACGATTCTGTTAACTGTCTTGTGTCTATCCCCGGCTATATTGACAATATGACATTGCCTTGCAAATATTCATTGTCTTATGCTTTTAACTCGGTTAACAAAGACATAACTTTTAAACCAAAGGGATTTTAATGATTAAAATAATTTGTAAAGAAAACAATAAACTATTAAAATATTTAACGAATAATGAAGGTCTTAATTTTAACAAAATTTGGGCCTTATTTCGTGCTAAAAATATAAAAATTAATGGAAAAAGAGCAAAATCCGACGATAGTGTTTCTGTTGGCGATGAAGTTGTTTTGTTTTGCAAAGATAACTATTTTTTTAACATTGAAAAAATTTTTGAAGATGAAAATGTTTTGATTGTGAGTAAACCCAAAAAACTTGAAGTTATAAGCGAAACAAAAAACATAAGTTTGATTAACATTTTGTGTAGCAGCGGCACAAGCAACCTTTTTTGTGTGCATCGACTTGATTTTAACACCGAAGGGATTGTTGTTTTTGCAAAAAACATCGTGGCAAAAAATATCCTTGACAATTGTTTCAAAACAAGACAAATTGAAAAAAAATATATCACAATTTGCAAGAACATTCCTTCAAAAAGTGAAATTTTATTCAAAGATTATCTTACAAAGGAAAATAATTTTGTTAAAATCAGCTCAAAAAAAACTCCACTTTCAAAAGAAGTTTTAACTAAATGTGAAATAATGAAAACAACCGGAAATTTTTCTCTTTTAAAAATTTCTCTTCTAACCGGGCGAACGCACCAAATCAGGGCACACCTAGCATTTCACAAACTTTTTGTTTTGGGCGATGATAAATATGGTGATTTTAACGAGAACAAAAAACTAAATCTTTCAAGCCAAATTTTAAGATGTATTGAATTGTCCTTCCCCGCGATGCCTAAACCACTAAATAATCTTAGTGGCAAAACATTTTGCTTAGACTATTCCGATATTCTTTCGTTTTTCGAAACACTTTAATTTCAAATCATTCGTGTTTTAAATTAAAAGTGTGCATAATTAAAAAATTCAAAATCAATCACAACACGCACTGTTTTGCGTGTTTTTATTTTAAAAACCAAAAAATGTTAAAATTATAAATAAATTAGAAATAAAATTTTAATATAAATTTATTTAATTTAAAAAAAATGAAATAAATTCAAAATATATTTTTTAAAATTTTCCAATAAAAAACCCGCTTTTAACAAAACCGATTTTATACATTTTGTTGAAAGTAGGTCTTTTTCGTTCTCACTAATCTTTTTTTAAAATAATATCTATTTACTTAAAAGATTTTGTTGGAATGTTAATATTTGTTCTTGCATAGCTTCTTTTTCGGCGTCAGTTAAATTTTTAAATTCTTCAATACGTGCTTTAACTGCAGCAGTTGTTGTTTCATAAGCCTTTTTTGCTTCTGCTTTTAATGTTGCCAAAGCTTCTTGACAATTAGTTCGCAACTCTTCAACAACCGCATTATATTGTTTGTCTAATTTTGCTTTTTGTTCATTATAGAATTCAACTGCTTTTTCATAAGAATCTTTCAAAAGAGATTTAGTAGTTTCCGGAGCTTCTTCATAAAGTTTTTTAGCAGTTTCCATTGCTTCGTCTGCTGCGCTTAAAATTGAATCATATAATTCATCAAATTTTACAGTTAATTGATCACGTGCTTCTAGTGTGAATTCTTCTAGTTCGTTTGATTTATTCTTAACATAATCAAGTAATTCTGCAGTTGTTTTGTTTGCATATTCACTGGCACTAACACCCATTTTGGTTAAAGTTTCTTTAATGTCAGAGTTAACTTCTGTGACTGCGCCCGCAAAAATTCCGTTGTCGCTAAAATATTTATTCACTGCGTCTTGTGCTTTTTGTGCTAGTTCCTTATACTCTTCAGCTGACTCAGCAGAAATATTGATTTGAACAATTGTAGATCTTCCATAAGTTGGAACATTGGATTTGCTATCATTAATTTTATCCATTTCATTTGCAACTTGTGCAAAAGTTTTTGCAGCCACATCGGCTTTCAAGCCCATAAAAGACACGTTAGCCAAAAGTTTTTCGCCGTCCGAATTAAGTGCAATTTCAGCAACAACTTTGTCATTGCCATCAAGCACCACTTGAACACTTGGGTTTGTCGACATTTCCATCACTGCTTTTGGTTTTGCATTTTGGTTATTAATAACAACGAAAATAACAATTGCAGCAATCAAAACTAGTGCCAAAACTCCCCATAACCATTTTTTAGAACTCATATTCTTAGCATTTTTCTTCTTTCCAGCCATTATCTTTTTCCTCCCTTAATAAATTTACGTTCATATTATACTCCCTTTTTGTCAAAAAATAAAACTTTTTTAGGCAAAAATTAAAATAATTTTCACAAAATTTTGCAAGAATTTTTCTCTTTTCTATCTTCTTACACCATTTTCATAAAATTTTAATTACAAAGCCAGTTGTCTTTTTTTAGCGCATAGAAACAAAATCAATTTCTCTTTTTTTCTAAAACTTAACAACAATATCAGCTTCCAATTTCATAAAACCATAATTATAAAAACAATTGTCATTTTCTTAAACACATAAAAACAAAACAATATATTTGCCATTTTTTTTAAAAAAATCAAGCAAAAAATAAATGTTAATTTCTTATCAATAAACAAAAATAAATCTAAATTTCTAATTAATAAACAAAAGAGTTAGTTTTAATTTTCAGTCAACAAATAAAATATATCAATTTTTAACAAGTTACGAATATACTAACAAAATATAGTTATTTTACTACAATAAAAAACCTAAACTTTCATTTTCAAAAAAATCAAAAAAGATATTTATTTTTAGCATAAATAAATACATCGCCTTTAAAACAAAAAATATTGGCATTGTTTTTTAGATAGCAGGCAAAAAGCTAGTTCTAATTTTTTATCAACAAAAAAATATCAATTTTTAACAAGTTACGAATATACTAACAAAATATAGTTATTTTACTACAATAAAAAACCTAAACTTTCATTTTCAAAAAAATCAAAAAAGATATTTATTTTTAGCATAAATAAATACATCGCCTTTAAAACAAAAAATATTGGCATTGTTTTTTAGATAGCAGGCAAAAAGCTAGTTCTAATTTTTTATCAACAAAAAAATATCAATTTTTAACAAGTTACGAATATACTAACAAAATATAGTTGACATTCACAAATAGTTAATATATAATAAGGACATATCATCAAAAAATCGCCAGTTTTTGTGCAAACGTGATATTTCAATGCACTTGTCTAGCTAGATAATATAAAATAAATACCCATAAAGCAACAACTTATGCTAATGTAGCACAGTGATAGTGCACTCGCTTGATAAAACAAAAACAGCATAATTTGATGAACAAAAAACAATTAAAAATCGTCGAACATTTGGTTCGTGCTAACGTAGCTCAGTAGGTAGAGCACTTGCTTGGTAAGATTTGAAACGCCTAAAATTACCGACTTAAAAACTTAATAAATTAGCCTATTTTTATAGATATGCTACTGTGGCTCAGCGGTAGAGCACTGCCTTGGTAAGGCAGGGGTCACGGGTCCGATTCCCGTCAGTAGCTCCACTCATTAAAAGTCGCTAAAACCCTTTATTTTCCTAGAGTTTTGGCGATTTTTTTATTTTAATTTTTTAACGAAGATTTTAAGTCCAAAAAACATTTGCTGTCAATTTTTGGTGCAATTGCTGTCAAAATTTGCTCCAAAAGAAGATTGAAAATCTTCTTGCGTGCCTAAAAAAAGACCGATAGTCAAAAAATCAACTATCGGTCTAATTCTTTTGTAAACTCTCTAAAACTGGTACATTTGCTGTCAATTGCTGTCAAATTTATTCGTTGTCTTTTTTATTTCTTTTACTTCACTTCTAAAAGACTCCAACTCCTGCAAATTGCTATCTTTGATAAAGCTTGCAGCAAATGGGTGTTTTTTAATAAAATTGATACTTCTATTTATTTCTTTTAAAAAATTTTTAGTATCTTCATTAGACATTTCTCTTATTTTTGAATGTAAAACATTTTTTTGCTGTTCAATTTCTTTAATTCCTTTATTTATTCCAAAAGAAAATGACTGGTATGTCACCATAATTGTAAACAATGAAAATAAGAATATTCCTAACAAATTCATAATAGAAAAATCAACAAGCTTAAAATTATATCTAATTGTTTCTCCGACAAACAAAGAAACCATTAAGCTTATTAATGATTGCCAATATTGATTTTTAATCTTAATAGTA
>CAYXET010000012.1:0-11639 GCA_964464025.1 uncultured Christensenella sp.
TTCTTAATTTCAAGCAGTTCGTTCATCAACTCTTCATCAATCGAAAGTCTTCCTGCCGTGTCGAGAATAACTGTGTCGAAGCCAAGTTTAAGAGCGTGGTCAATTGCTTCTTTTGCTGTTTTTGCGGGTTTTTGTGTTCCCCTTTCAAACATTTCAACACCCGCCGTGCCACTTACAACCCTAAGTTGATTTATTGCCGCTGGCCTATAAATGTCTAGTGCAACAACAAGAACTTTTTTGCCTTGTTTTTTTAGCATATATGCAAGTTTTCCAACAGTTGTTGTTTTGCCGGCACCTTGCAGGCCACAAAGCATATAGATGTTTGGTGGAATGGAACTGGAATTTAGTTTTGAATTTACACTTCCCATTAGTGATGTCAATTCTTCATTTACAATTTTAATCACTTGCTGAGCAGGGGTTAAACTTTTCAAAATCTTTTCGCCAAGTGCTTTTTCCGAAATTTTGTTAACCAAATCTTTAACAACCAAAAAGTTAACATCGGCTTCTAGCAAAGCAACACGAATTTCACGCATTGCGTCTTTAATTTCAAATTCAGTCAACTTCCCTTTGGAAGAAAGTTTTGAGAAAATCCTACTAATTCTTTCGCTTAAATTTGAAAAAATTGCCATTATTCCCCCTCCCACACGTTTAAAATTTCATTCAAATTTTGCTCACCTTTTCCGCTTTGAATTTCTTCAACAATTTTGCGTTGCTTAACAAAAATTGAATATAATTTTAGTTTTGACTCATAACTTTTTAAAAGTTTATTAGTTTTTTTCAAACTATCCAAAACTGCTTGCCTTGAAATGTTAAGATTACTTGAAATTTCACTTAGGCCAATATCATAAAAATCGTGGCTAACAAAGATTTCTTGTTGCTTTTTTGTTAGCAAATTTTTATAAAAATTGAACAAATTTCCCAAAATTACACTTTCATTTAGTTTATCCATAACACTCTTTGTAAAGCAAAATTACTTTACACAGATAATAATACACCAAAAACAAGCCAATGTCAATCATTTTTCAAATAATTTTTAATTTTTTGTTTATCTTTTTTCTTAAAATTAAATATTCATTTTTAAATTTCTATTTTATTATATTTTTTATATTTTTTATATTTTCTATATTTAAAATTTATTATTCTTCAATTTTTCAAAAAACTTTTCACTTTTCGTTTTATTTTAAGATTTTTTCAACATATTTTGCACTTTTTAAGATAAAATTTTGCCAAATTGTCGTCTTCGTTAATTTTTAGCACTTGCAAAAAAAGTTTTCTTGCCAAATGATAATTTTTTTCTTCAAAATTCCGAACTGCCGACTCAAAAATTTTTTTCGACTTAACAAATGCTGTTTTTTCAGTGCCAAAAAAAGAATCTAGACTTTCAAACACACTAACACCAACCCCGTCGATGTTCATTAATCCAACATAGCGATAGTTGAAATCAAAATCTTTTGGAAGATTGTTCAAAACTTCTTTGGTCAAAAGCACATTCGACCTGAAAATTTTGTTCAAACTTTCAATTCTATATGCCAAATTTACACTGTCACTAATAACAGTTGGAGAAAGTCTTTCTTTGTCGCCAACAATCCCAAAAACAACTTTTCCGCAATTAAGTCCAATTCCAAACTTAATTTTGTCGCCCGTTCCAACCAAGTTCATATTAAAAAACTTCCCCGCAATTTTGTTTGCACAATTCAAAGCACTAACTTCATTCAAAAAAATTGCCAAAACACCATCGCCCATAAACTTGTCGATAAATCCACCCTCTTCCCGCACGCATTCACCAACCACGTTTAAATAGGAATTTATAAACTTAAAATTATCGCCCAAACTTAAACTTTCACTTGTTTTGTGCGACAGTCTTAGGTCAACAAACAAAATTGTTGCATCTTTTTGAACATTTTCCCCAAGCCCCAATTCAAAAATTTCGTCTTTTCCAAGAAAATCAAAAAACTGCTTCGGAACAAACTTATAATATTCTTTTTTTAGCCTAAAATTATAATTTTCTTTTTCTCTTGCCAAATTTTCAAGTTCAGTCAAGTTTTCTTCAATTTTGTCAAACTCATAACTTCCTTCAATAAACCCCATTTCGCTTTTTTGCCCCAAAAGCAAATTTTTTGTGCCCAAAACAACTTTTTTTATTGGCCTAAGATTAATTGCCACAACAGCTAAAATAACTAAATTATATAGCAAATATGACGCAATTAAAACAATTTTTTGATATTTTAAGTTAAAATAATTCGAGAAAAAATAGTTATCCAAAAAAATTTGAAGCAAAACAAAAAACAAAGAAACTAGTGCAACATAGAAACAAATTTTGAAAACCAATTTTGTTTTTGAAAGAACATTTTTATTGAACATATAAAAAAGCATAATAAAAATTAGTCCCACAAAAACAAGAGACAAAATTGCATATAACAAAATAACTAGACCATTATCCATCAAACTTAGTTTATCAAAAGAAAAAAAATTTATTTGCATAATTTTATTTTTTTATGACAAAAATAGCATAAATGGAAAACAAAGTTAGCGTAGAGTTGATTAACACAACAAATATTGAAGCAAAGAAAATGTTAGACATAGTTGAAAATTTTTTGGTGGATATTAAAAATAACAAATTCCAAAAACTTTGCCTAGATTTCACAAGCAAACTAGATGTTGTTGTTGACGAATGTAAAATTTTAATTAAAACATATAACACAGAACTGAAAGAAAACAACTTTTTTGATAAATATCAATCAATAATTTCATTAAAACTTGCAAGTTTAACAAAAAAATCGACAACTGATTTTGCCGAAATCTTTTTTATATCCACAAGCCAAGCTCTTCCACAGTTATATAGCCAATTAATCTATCAAGACCTAGACGAAATTGCCTTGGTTAAAAAATTAATAAAAATTTTTGAAGAGTTCCTAGTCAACCTAAAACAGTTTTTTCTTTGCGTTGAATAAAAAACATAGAAGATTTTTCGCCTATTTCCCCGCATCGTCAAGAACTTTTTTTCTAAGCATTCCGCACGCACCTTCAATGTCGTCACCAAGCGTTCGTCTTAAACTTGCCGAAACGCCATTTTTAACAAGAAAATTCGTAAACTTTCGTGCATATTCTCTGCCCGTTGATTTAAGATTAATTATTCCTTCGTTTTCGTTCAAAACAATAACGTTAAAATGATATTGCATTTTATATCGTCTGAATAAGTTTTTGATTTTTATCGCTTCATTCAAGTCGTCATTTATGCCCCTAACCAGAGTATATTCAAACACAATTCGTCTGTTTGTTTTTTGATAGTAATATTCGCAAGCAGTAAGAATGTCTTTAATTGAATATCTTCGTGCAATTGGCATCAAAATTTTTCTAACCTCGTCGTTAGAAGCATGAAGGCTGATTGTTAGCGTCACTTTAAAGCCGTCGTTTGCCAAGGCATAGATATTTTCACAAATTCCACACGTAGAAAGCGAAATGTTTCGTTCGCTAATGTTTAATCCTTTTTCAAAAGTCACTAGTTTCAAAAATTTTGCAACATTTTCATAGTTGTCCAGTGGTTCACCACTGCCCATAATCACAATATTAGTGATTTTCCGCTTTTCGCCAAGTTTTCCTTCCAAAAACTTATTTGCCAAAATAACTTGTGCCAAAATTTCGCCAGCCGATAAGTCTCGAACTTTTCCGTTCATTCCGCTGGCACAAAACTTGCAGTGCATCATACAGCCAACTTGCGACGAAACGCAAATTGAATAACCATAGTCATATTTCATCAACACACTTTCAATTAAGTTGTTATCTAAAAGTTTAAAAACAAATTTAATTGTCCCATCTTTTGAAATTTTAAAATTCAAAATTGATAACGGTTGGCTATAAAAATTTTGTTGAAGATAATTTTTCAATTCTTGGCTTATCGTTGAAATTTCATTAAAACTTTTTCCAAGATTTAGGCCATTATAAATCTGCTCGGCTCTAAATTTTTTTTCACCCAAATCTACAATGATTTTTTCTATTTCACTCAAACTAAAATTCAGTAGTGTTTCCATTAAAAATTGTCCCCGTTTCTAATTTATTTCCATTTAAAAAGTCTTTATAAAAAAGTTTCTTTCCGCCTTCTTGTTGCAATTGCAAAATTTTAAGATAAGAATTTTCCCCGCACCTAACAATAAGCCCGTTTTTGTTTGCCAAAACAACTTCGCCATTTTTTTCTCCGCCACAAAAATCAACCACTTCACTTTCAAAAACCTTCACAATTTTGTTGTTATAGTTAAAATATGCGGTTGGCCAAATTTTATATGCTCGAATTTTGTTGAAAACCTCTTTTGCCGAAAGGTTAAAATCAACAAGCCCGTCTTCTTTTTTAATCATCGGAAAATAACTGAAATCTTCCCCTTGCTTTATGAATTTTACAGTGTCGTTTTCAAAACTATCAAGCACATTTAAAAGCATATCAATTGACATTTCGCTTAGTTTGTGCAAAAGCGAAGAAGCATCGTCGGAAGAAGAAATTTCTAGTTCTTTTTGCAAAATTATGTCGCCAGTGTCAATTCCCACGTCACTGCGCATAATTGTCACACCAGTTTTTGTTTCGCCACACAAAAGGGCGCTTTGCACTGGGCATGCTCCACGATATTTTGGAAGAAGCGAAAAATGGACATTAATTGTTTTATATTTTGGAATGTTCAAAATTTCTTCGCTAATAATTTGACCATAGGCACAAGTGATAAAAATATCGGCGTTTAAAGTTTTTAACACTTCAAAACCTTCTTTTCTTATTCTATGAAATTGCAAAACTTTGATATTATTTTTTTTCGCCAAAGTTTTAACGGGAGTTTCAGTTAAAATTTGTTTTCTTCCAACTTTTTTATCTTCGTTTGTGACAACTGCCACAACGTTATGTTTAGAATTAATTAAACTTTCTAACACCAAACAAGAAAAATCCGGTGACCCCAAAAAAACTATATTCATATTTTCTCCTTATTATTAACTTACTTTTTTAACCAAATTTTAAAAATCATATTCAAACTCGTCCAAAAAATTAAAATCATTTAATGCGTTGCAATCGCAACACCTCAACGCAATAGCCACTTTTTGCGATCAAAAAATTAGAATAATTTGATTGAGTTCAATCTTTTTATCGGCTAGTTTTTAATTATCGGCAATTTAAATTTTAATTTAATTTAATTTAATTTAATTTAATTTAATTTAATCGCACAATTTAATTTTAAAATTTATTGGCAATAAAATAATTTTAAATTTAAGTCAAAATTAATTTAACTCTAAAACTTTTAAGAATTCGTTCTTTTAATCATTTTGTCAATAAACAAAACCCCATCCAAATGGTCAATTTCATGGCAAAGCACAACGCTTAACAACCCTTCAACCGAAATCACCATATTGTCGCCATAACGATTTTGTGCGTTCACCGTCACCTTATATGGTCTTATCACCTCGCCAGTGACATTCTTAACGCTCAAACATCCTTCTTCTTGGCAC
Source organism: uncultured Christensenella sp. (assembly GCA_964464025.1). Taxonomy (GTDB): domain Bacteria; phylum Bacillota; class Clostridia; order Christensenellales; family UBA1242; genus UBA7868. The sequence goes on from CAYXET010000012.1 coordinate 5,479, forward strand.
TGCGAACCTTCTTCTTTGATAATTTTTGGATTGATAAGTTCAAAATATTGCCCACACGCTTCAACAACAATAATTCTTTTCAACACGCCAACTTGCACTGCTGCAAGCCCAACACCATTGTTATGTTGCATCGTTTCTTTCATATCATCAAGCAAAATATCAAGTTTTTCGTCAAATTCGGTCACAACTTTGCTTTTTTTTCTAATCAAGTCTTCGTCGCTATACACTAAATTTCTTAAAGCCATTTTTTCTCCTTTAAACTGTTTTTAACAATTAATTTTGAAATCAATTAAAAAATTTTCAATCAAAAAATTCAAAAAATAATTAAAAATTTAAAAAATTATTTTTAAAAACATCTCTTTAAAAAATTAAAAAGATTTCTTTAAATAAATTTACAACTTTTAATGCATTTTGTCAAATTTTTATTTGTTTTTTATAATATTTCTTCAACTTATATTCTTTTTTCGCTAAAAAATGGACTAAACTAATTTTTTTATAAAATTTTTGTTAAAACTATTTGTTTTTAAATTTAAAAGTTTTTTGTTATTTTTATAAAGAAGTGTGCAATTTTACAAATATAATAAATCATTTTGAATTTTAATTTTATTGTGATAAAATAAAGATATGATTGACAAACTTATAAAAAAACAACTAATTAAATCAATAATTTTCACAATAATGTTTCTCGTTGGAATATTACTTATAATTTTTCATCCAAATCCATTTTTATTTATGCTAGGAATTGTTTTTAGCGTTATTGGATTTTATGGAATGCCAATTTCTTGGGCAGACTATTCTAATTTTAAAGCACACAAAAACTTATGCGACCAAATAACAAATGACCACATTTTAGACATACAAATGCTAGCAAAAATAAACAACGTTAGTTTTGATAATATGAAAGATAAAGTAAAATCTTATCTTAGAAGAAGATATTTAACAGGTTATGAAATTAAAGACGACAATTTTCTTGTTCCAATAAATTTTTCAAAGCGTGAGAAATTTTTGCAAGAAGAAGATGATGTTTGCATAAAAATTTGTTCAAGTTGCGGTGCAAAAGTAGAATTAAGAAACAAAAAGTCAACAAAATGTCCTTATTGTGACAGCACAATTGTGTAGAAAATAAAAAATTTTTAAGCCAAAAATATTCAACTTAAAATTTATTTGAATTTATAAATTTATTTATTTCTAATTTTTTATTAAATATAATAATTTTTAACAAACAAATATTGTTTCACATTTAAAATATTCTTCAAAAATTTTGAATGTTATAAAATCCTACGACAAATTTTGTGGATCAATTTCAACAAAAGAAGTGACATTTTTTTTCGAATTTTCTCTGTTAATTTTGAAAATTTTCTCAATAATTTTGTCATAGTCATCTAATTTTAGACGCATCAAAATTTGATATCTAAATTGTCTTTTAGCCCTTTTAACTGGGCTTTTCATTGCCCCAAGATAGAAAAAACTTGACGAATTTTGTTGTTTTAGGTCTAAAATTTTTTTATAAACTTCGCCGGTCAAATTTTTTGCATCATCGTCATTTTCACTTGCAATCAAAACCCTAACAATTTTTGAAAATGGTGGAAAGTTTGTTATTTTCCTTAAATTTATTTCTTTCTCATAAAGTTTTTCATAGTCGTTTTGGCAAATGCATCCATAAACATAGTGTCGAGGCATATAGGTTTGAAGAACAACTTCACCATCGTCATTTTGCCGCCCTGCCCTGCCAGCAACTTGCGTTAAAAGGTCAAAAGTTCGTTCGCTCGACCTAAAATCGGCATAATGAAGGCTTAAATCGGCGTCGATTATTCCCACAAGATTAACTCCCATAAAATTATGCCCCTTGCTTATCATTTGCGTTCCAACCAAAATTGCGGGGCTGGTTTTGTTAAATTCTTCCAAAATTTTTGTGTGCGAATCTTTTGTGCTAACAGCATCGTTGTCCAGCCTGAAAATTTTAACGTCCGGAAACATTTTTTGAAGTTTTTCAACAACAAGTTGTGTTCCAATTGCCCCTTTTCTTAGGTTCGTTCCACCACAATTAGGACATTTTGTTAAAACTTTATATCGATTCCCGCAATAATGACACTTTAATTGTTCATCTTCTTTGTGATAAACCAAACTAACGTCACAATCTTCACATTTTGGGCAATATCCACAATCAAGACACCTTAAAAACGACGTGTAACCCCTTCGGTTTAAAAAAATTAACGCTTGATGATTTGAAGAAAGGCATTCAACAAGTTTTGCTTGCAAAAATTTTGAAAACGGGCTTGCGTTTCCAATTCTTAACTCGTGCATCATATCAACAACGTAAATTTCGGGCAACTTTTTGCTGACTGCTCGATTTTTTAACTGAACAAGTTCATAAATTCCGGCCTTAGCTTTTGAAAACGAGTCTACCGATGGCGTTGCACTGCCCAAAATTAAATTTGCACCACAAAATTTTGCTCGGATGTTTGCAACATCTTTGGCATAATATCTAGGATTTGTTTCGGAATAATAGCTTGTATCGTGCTCCTCGTCTAAAATCACAACACCCAAATTTTCAACCGGGGCAAAAATTGCACTTCGTGCCCCAATGACAACTTTTGCTTCTCCGCGCTTAATTTTTAGCCACTGGTCAAGTTTTTCTCCGCAAGATAGACCGCTATGAATAATCGCCACGTTTTTGCCAAAAACCGACGTAAAACGCGAAAAGAGTTGCGGAGTTAAACCAATTTCGGGAACAAGCAAAATTGCACTTTTGTTATTTTTTAGTGCATTTTCAATCACTTTAATGTAAACTTCGGTCTTTCCGCTTGCCGTTACCCCAAAAAGAAGAAAAGTTTTTCCAAAACTGCTAATAATTTTATCAACTGCGTTTTGTTGCTCTTCGTTTAGTTTTATCTCTTTTTTTTCGCTTTTAACAATATATGGCATTCGGTTTTCAACAACACTTTCAACGGACAAAACTTCATTTTTAATTAAGGTTTTAATCGACGAAGAAGAAAACATACACAAAAGTTCGCTTAATTTAAAAACAGGATTTTTTGATAAAAATTCTACAATTTTTGCTTGATTTTCATTAAATTTTTTGCAATTTTTTGCGTTATTTTCATTAAATTTTACAATTTTTATTGTTTTTTCTTTAACATTTTTTCTAACAACATTAGGAACAAACAAACGAATACAATCGGCATAGCGAAGATTGTAAGTTTTAATTAAATAATCCATCAAAAAAATTGTTTCGGTGTTAAAATATGAAAAATCATCTAAACCTTTAATTACTTTTTTTAGTTTAGATGAATCTAATTCACTTTTGTCTTTAAATTTAAGAATATAGCCCTCAACTTGTCTGTTTGAAAAAGGAACAAGCACACGTTGACCAATTTTGAATGAATTTTCGTCATCAATTTCATAATCAAAAATTTTATCAACAAAACTGTTTGCTATATCAACAATAACTTCACAAATCATAGAAAAACTTAATCATTTGCGACAATTTTTTTGTCGTAAACTTCTTTTGCTGCAACTGAAAGCACATTTTCGTTGCACTCTACATTTTCAACTAAATTTTTCTTTTGAATATCGTTAGCACGTCGTGCAACTAGGTTTGCAAGTCGATATTTATTTCCAACGATTTCAACTAATTCTTCTACTGGTGGTTCTAATAACATATATAGCTCCTTATTTTAAATTTTCCTTTAATAGTTTTGTTACAATTTCGGGTTTTGCTTTTCCTTTCAAGGTTTTCATAACTTGACCCATAAAAAATGTGAATGTTCGCTCATTCCCCGCCTTATAGTCCTCAACTGCTTGCGGATTTTGGCTGATAACGCTGATAACTGCTTGCATAACGGCATCTTCGTCGTCTTTAACAATCAAATTTAAGCGTTCGGCACATTCTTTTGCATCTTCATTAGTAAAGAAAATTTCTTCCAAAATTGTTGTTGCAATTGTTCTTGTGATTTCCTTACTATCTATCATTTTAAGCAATTTTACAAAATTGTCAACCGAAATTGTAATATTTTCTTCCAAATTTAGTTCATTTTGTTTAATTAATCTTAAAATATCGCCCATAATGAAGTTGCTAACTTTTTTTGGATAAGGAAAAAGTTTGATTGATTCTTCAAAAAAATCACTAACTTTTTTGTCGTTTGTTAAAACTTTCGCATCATATTCCGGAAGCCCATAAACTTCAACATATTCCTTTCTTCGAACACGAGGAAGCCTTGAAAGATTTTTTGTTATTTCTTCAACATAATCTCGGTCTATCCTAATTGGCAAAAGATCTGGGTCGGGGAAATATTTATAATCATTGCTACCTTCTTTGCTTCTTAAACTGAAGTTTTCGCACAAGGCATCGTCCCAACGAAGAGTTTCGGTCACAACTGTTCCGCCCGCGTTATAAATTGAAATTTGTCTTTGAATTTCATAGTTTATCGCTCTTTCAACTGCTTTAAAACTTGCAAGATTTTTCATTTCGGTTCGGTTGTTCAAAACCTTACTTCCCTTTTCTCGAACAGACACGTTAACGTCGCAACGTAAACTTCCTTCTTGCATCTTACAATCGGAAACATCAATATATTTTAACGTTTCTTTTATGGTCTCTAACACTTTCACAGCCTCTTCAGCACTTGAAATGTCGGGCTCGGTTACAATTTCAATTAGTGGAACACTGCAACGATTAAAATCGATTAAACTAATGTTTAGTTTGTCGTCGTGAATTAATTTTCCAGCATCTTCTTCAAGGTGAATTCGGTTAAGTCGAATAGATTTTTCGCCATTAGGCATATCAAAAACAACTTTTCCGCCCAAACAAATTGGTTTTTCTAGTTGGCTTATTTGATAAGACTTTGGAAGGTCGGGATAGAAATAGTTTTTTCGTTCAAAAATTGCAATATCATTAATTTCGCACTCAAACGAAAGCCCCGCCTTTATGCAATAGGCAAATGCTTCTTTGTTTGGAACTGGAAGAGCCCCCGGAAGCCCCAAACAAACAGGACAAACCTTGCTGTTAACACTTGCACCAAACTTGTTTTGACACGAACAAAAGTTTTTTGTTTTTGTTTTTAATTCGCTGTGAATTTCTAGGCCAATAACTGCTTCAAATTCCATTAGCTATTCCCTCCTTTGTTTGTTTCAAAAAAGTCTGCGGCGTTAAACAATGTTTGTTCGTCAAATTCTTTTGCTATAAGTTGAAGACCAATGCTAAGGCCGTTTCTATCTTTCCCGCACGGGAAACTTATTGCCGGAAGACCAGCAATGTTAACTGGCACGGTGTATATGTCACTTAAATACATTTTAATGTGGTCGTTCACTTTTTCACCAACTTTAAATGCTGTGAATGGCGATGTTGGCGACAAAATCACATCAACTTTTTCAAATGCTTTTTTAAATTCATTTTTTATGATATTTTGCACTTTTTTTGCTTTTTTGTAGTATGCGTCATAATAGCCACTTGAAAGCACAAAATTTCCTAGCATAATTCTTCGTTTAACTTCTTTTCCAAAACCTTCTGTTCGACTTTTGTAGTATAAATCTATAAGGTCAGTTGGATTTTCAGCCTGTCGACCAAATCGAATTCCATCAAATCGGCCAAGATTGCTGCACGCTTCGGCACTTGAAATTGTGTAGTAGGTTGGAAGAGCGGCTTCGATTGTGTTAAGATTAATTTCAACAATTTCCGCCCCACTACTCCTAAAAAACCCGATTGCCTCATCGATTGCCTTTTTAACATCTTCGTCCATTCCCATATTCAAAAAGTTTGTTGGAACACCAATTATAAGGTCACGAACGCTAGAATTTAGGTTTTTTAGATAGTCAATTTTTTCACGTTTTTTGCTTGTGAAGTCTTTTTCGTCATAACCGCAGATTGCGTTTAACATAATAGCACTATCCTTAACCGTTCTTGAAAATGGTCCAATTTGATCTAGACTTGAAGCAAAAGCAACAAGCCCATAGCGTGAAACTAAGCCATAGGTTGGTTTTAGGCCAACAACACCACAAAAAGACGCCGGTTGACGAATTGACCCACCCGTGTCGCTTCCAAGAGAGGCAAAGCATAGGTTTGCACCCACACTGCACGCGCTTCCGCCACTGCTTCCGCCCGCAACGCGTGAGTTATCAGTTGGGTTAAGGCACGCGCCAAAATAGCTGTTTTCATTCGAACTACC
>CAYXET010000013.1:0-7738 GCA_964464025.1 uncultured Christensenella sp.
CCATAATCAATTTCGTTCTTAGAAAAAACATTGTTGCAACTTGTCAAAACAACATTTTCATTCAAAAAAGTTTCTGAAAAATCAAAATAGTCACTATCACTATGTTCAATATCTTCAAAATAATGGCTCACTATCTTAGTTCCTCCTTAACTGAAAAAATTTTAGCATCCAAACTTCTTAATTTTTCCAAAATATTATTTTCATTTTCTTCCTTGCACTCAATCAAAAAACAACATTCGCCCGTGCTAATTAGGTTTGTTTTTTCACCCAAACTTAGAAGATAGACTTTATATTTCAACTCTTCATTTACACAAAAAGAAATTTTAATCATTTTTTCAATTTCTTTAACTTTTGAAAATTCAATTGCAAGGTTTGCGCTTTTTTGATAGGCCCTTGAAAGCGGCCCCGCACCAAGTTTAATTCCGCCAAAATATCTTATCACAACAATCAAAACATTTCTTAAATTTTTGATAGAAATAATCGAAAGAATTCGTTTTCCGGCCGTTCCGCTAGGTTCGCCATCATCAAAAAACTTTTCTTGCCCACCCACTTTATATGCATAACAAATGTGTGAAGCATCTGCATAATTTTTTCGAATTTCATCAAGTTTATTTTTTGCTTCATCAAGCGAAGAAATGCCAAAAGCAATTGAAATAAATTTGCTTTTTTTAATCTCTAACACCGAAAAAGAACCATTTTCCACTGTTAACATATTTTAATGTTATCACAATCAACAAAAAAAGTAAAAGATATTTTGCTTTTTTACGAAATAAAAAGAAAATTATGAATATAAAGAGCAATTTTTCACAAAAAAATTAACTAAAAACATATAAAAAATTGATGATAAAAACAATCAACGGAATTGAAATTGAATTTGACTATAAAAAAATCAATGATAAAACAATAATTTTTTTGCACGGATTTTTAGGAAATTTGTCAAGCTTTAACTATTATTGCCAAAAGTTTAATAATTTTGGATATTCCACGCTAAACATAAATTTAACTGACTATGGCTTTAAAAACCTTCCCCAAAATTTCACAATTCACGACTACGCACAAACTGTGAATTATCTAATAAAATCATTGAAAATAAAAAATTATGTGCTTGTCGGACATTCTTTTGGCGGAAGAATTGCCACAATTCTATCAGCAACACTAAGCGAAAACAAGCTTCTAGTTCTAGTTTGCCCGGCAGGAATAAAACAAAAAAATAATCTAATGGTGAAGTTAAAAATTTTAAGATATAAATTTTGCAAATTTTTAGCGAAAAAAAAATTATATAGCACAAAAAAATTGTCGAATTTTGGGTCAAACGACTATAAGCTTGTGCCAAACAATTTAAAAAAAGTTTTTCAAAACATTATAAACGAAGATTTAACCTATTTGTTTGAAAAAATCAGGTGCCCGACCCTTCTTTTCTTCGGAAAAAAAGATAAAGAAATTCCATATAAAATGTCGAAAATCTTTAACAAAAAAATTAAAAATAGCAAGTTAATCACTTTTGAAAGTGGGCATTTTTGCTATTTAACTGAACGCGAAAAGTTTATTTTTAATTTAAAAACTTTTTTCAAAATCAACAATTTTTAAAAATGATTAAGTTTTATTTTCCTCTATGTCCCCCCACGCATCTTTTTTTAATATAACTTTGCCTTTAATAAAACATTAAAAATTGCTTTTCTAAATTTTTTTTTAATATTTTGTTAAATTAAAGTTTTATTTTATCATTCATTAATAAAAAAATTGAGGCACTCGTAAAAACAAAAATATAAATAAAAAACAAAAAGTAAAAATAAAAATAAAAATAAAAATAAAAATAAAAATAAAAATAGGAGAAAAATGTTAGTTTTAAAAATTATTTTAATTTGTTTTATAATTTTTTCAATAAATTTTGCAACAAAAAAATCTTTCAAGTTCTATCAACTGTCGCACTACAACATTTTTAGTATCTTTACAAAAGATTTTTTCAAAAAAAATTTAGCAATTTTTGTTTTAAGTTCTTTTTTTGCTTTGTCTAAAATTTTTTCAACAGAATTCTACATATTTTTTATTTTAATTATAATTCAAAATCTTCTCCTAATTTTTTTTAACAAAAAAGAAAAAAATGAAAAAAATAAATTAGTTTTCACAAAAAGATTTTCACGTTTTTTTGTTATTTTTAATCTTTTGAACATATCTTGTTTAACAATGATATTTTTTGCAATAAAAAGTGCAGTTTTGGCGCAAATTTTCGCAATTTTTTATCAACTTTTTGCATATTTTTTGCTAATTTTTACACATTTTTTTGTATTGCCACTTGAAAAACTTATCAATCTTTTCTATATTTTCCTAGCACAAAAAAAACTTAAAAATTCACCAAAAACACAGATTATCGCCATAACAGGAAGTTTTGGGAAAACAAGTGTCAAAAACATTTTGTGTGAAATGCTAAAAACAAAATTTTCGGTTATAAAAACAAAATCAAGTTTCAACACGCCAATGGGAATTACAAAAACAATTTTAAATGAGTTTAGCAAAAATTGCAACCATAATTGCGACTTTTTGATTTTAGAATTCGGCGCCGACCACATTCACGACATCAAAAAACTTTGTTCATATTTTCCACCAAACCACTCGATTATAACAGGTGTGACAAACCAGCACCTTAAAACTTTCAAAACAATGGAGAATATCATCAGCACAAAATTCGAACTTGTCCTTAGCACAAAAAAAGACGGCTTTGTTGTGTTTAATGGAACAAATGAAATTTCGCGCACATTTTTTGAAAAAGACACACACAAAAACAAAATTTTGGTTGGAAATCACCCCCAAAAAGGCAAAAATTTTGCACAAATTTATGCAAAAAACATAAAAACATCTTTTTTAAACACAAGTTTTACACTATATTTTGGTGAAAAGGAATTTAAACTTAAAACCGACCTTCTAGGGGAATTTAGCGTTACAAACATTTTGCTTTGCGCAAATTTAGCGCTTAATCTTGGAGTTGAAATCGACAAAATTGCTTATGCAATTGAAAACCTTATACCAACAGAAAATCGCTTGAAATTGATTAAAATTTCAAACAATAAATTTATTTTAGATGATAGCTTTAATTCAAATATTCTTGGTGCAAAAGAAGCCCTTTGCGTGCTAGAAAAATTTTGGGGGACAAAAATTGTTGTCACTCCCGGGCTTGTTGAACTTGGCGAAATACAAGACACAGAAAATGAAAAACTTGGCAAACTTCTAGCAAAATTTGATTATGTTTTAATCACAAATAGAACAAATTTTTTTTCACTAGAAAAAGGAATAAAAAATGAATTGAAAAAAAATTTGAAAAGCAAATTTAAGAAAAAATCAAAAAATGATAATTATTTTGTTAATGATAACAACATCAACAACGAAAATGGCAATGATTGCATAGATAATAGCAGTCACATCAATGACTGGAACATCTTATATAACGACAATATTACAAATTATAACAATGAGTGCAATAAAAATCACAATAAAAACGAATATACGTGCATAAAAAATAATTATTGTGATGATAAAGACAAGCGCTGTGATGATAAAATTATTTTTTGCGAAAATTTGGAAATAGCAAAAGAAAAACTAAGCAAAATTTTTGTCGAAAATTGTTGTGTTTTGTTTTTAAACGACCTGCCAGACAATTATGATTAAAAATAAAAAATTTAAAGATTAAAGTTTAAAGAATTAAAACTAAAAACTAAAGATTAAAATTAAAATCTAAATCTAAATCTAAATCTAAATCAAAATCAAAAGCTAAAAACTAAAAACTAAAAACTAAAAACTATAATCTATAATCTATAATCTATAATCTATAATCTATAAAAAAATTAAAAATTAAAAAATTAAATAACATTATTAAAATAATTTATTTTTGTTTTACAACTTTATAAAGATATCTATATATAAAATAATTATATTTTATGAATTTTCAGTATGAAAATTTTATTTATATTTTCAATATAAAATATTAAAAATATTTTTATTTTTTATAAAAAAATAATATATAAAAATTTACAAAAAATTTATAAAAAAATAAAAAAAATTTAGAAAAAATTTATAAAAAATTTAAACAAAAGTTAAAAATTTTATGAAAAAATCATTCACTTTTAAGGAGTTTTTATGAAAAATTTAATTGTTTTGTTTGGCGGGAAAAGCGCCGAGCACGATATTAGTTTGATCACGGCAAACTTAGTCTTGAACGCACTTGATGAAGAAAAATATAACATCTTCCCTGTTTTTGTTGATGGCGAAAATCACTGGTTTTATGCGAAAAATTATAAAAATAACATAAAAGATTTCAAAAAGCAAGAAATTTTTTTGAAAATGGGCGAAAACTCACTTTTTCTGAAAACAGTTTTTGGTCTGAAAAAATTCATCACCGTTGACTGCGCACTTTTGTGCCACCACGGCTTGAATGGCGAAGACGGGACAATTCAAGGAATTTTGGAACTTTGCAATATCCCCTACACAAGTTCAAAGGTGTTGCAAAGTGCAATTACAATGGACAAAATCACGATGAAATTATTGCTAGAAAAATTCGAATTTAACGTGGTGCCATATCATTTTTTTTCGATGCGAGAATATGACAAAAACAGCGAAGAAATTTTAGAAAAATTAATAAGAAAACTTGGATTTCCACTAATTGTTAAGCCCTCAAACCTTGGAAGTTCAATTGGAATTAGCCTTGCTGGCAACATAGAAGAACTTAAACAGGCAATTGATGTTGCAAAGAAATTCGACAACAAAATTTTAGTTGAAAAAGCACTTGAAAACTTTAAAGAAATTAATTGTGCGTGTTTAGCAAAAAAAGACTCGATTATCATCTCGAGCCTAGAAGAGCCAATTAGTTATTCTAAATTTTTAAATTTTGACGAAAAATATTTAAAAAACATCAATAAAACAAACCTAAAACGCATTTATCCCGCAGAAATTTCAAGCACAATTCAAAAAGAAATTCAACAAACAAGCGAAGATATTTTCAAAAATTTCGACCTTTCTGGTGTGGTTAGAATTGACTATCTAGTTTTTGACGGCATTGTATATGTTAACGAAATAAACTCAATTCCGGGCTCGCTTGCCTATTACTTGTTCGAAAACGAAAATTTGTCATTTGGTGAGGTTCTAGACTTGATTGTAGAAAACGCTTTCGACACATATTATGAAAAGCAAAAACTAACTTTTGCCTTTGAAAGCACGGTTTTAAGTCAAAAAGATTTTTGCAAAAAATAGTTATTTTTCTAGGCAGAAAACAAGGGCATCATCATTTTTTTCATAGTAGTTTTCACGCATGGAAATTTGTTTGAAATTGAATTTTTGATATAGTTTTATTGCCTTTTCGTTTTTGCTGCTAACTTCCAAAAAAATCTTTTTCAAATTTGCATTTTCGTTGAAATAGTCAATCATTTTTTGCATTAATTTCGTTGCAATTTTATATTCCCTTAATTCAGGCAAAACACAAATTCTGAACAAACTTAGTTCGTCCAAAACTTCTTCAAAACTAACATAGGCCACTAACTCGTCACCTAAAAAAGCAAAAATTTGGTGACGATTTTCATTTTGAAGGTCACTTTCAAGGCTTTCAAGTGAATAGGGGCAACTGAAACATTTTTGTTCCAAAACAAACACATCTTTGGCACTAGCTGTGGTCAAAAATGATAAACTTTCGTCAATTTTTTGGTTGAGCTCTGCTTCGGCTTGTGATTTTTTGATATAAAGCGGTCGAATTTCATTAATATCACAAACTTCATTCTTGCTTAATTTTTCTTCAACTATTTCAATGAAACTTTGATTTGAAACATCAACTTCTTCAAGATTATTTAGACCAACAAAGCATTCCTTTTCGGTCTTATCGCAAAAAACTTTTTCACCAGTTTGTAAAAGAATTTCATTCAAATTTTCCACAGTCGAAAAAGAATAGGTTTTGTCTTCACCCTCTATTTTTTGAAGATAAAAATCATTTTTGTTGCTGCTTAGTGCAATGTAGTATGACTTTGGCTTATAGTTGATGTTGTGGTCAATTAATTCAAAATTATCAACGCAAACAACTTTCTTTCCAAGTGCAAACTTAAAAGCCTTCACAAAACTAATCCCCGCCCTAAGCCCCGTGAATGACCCCGGGCCAGTGACAACTGCAAAACTATCGATGTCGTTTAGGCTTAAATTGTTTTCAATTAGTGCATTTTCAATTTCTTTTAGCAAAAAATCACCGCCTTCCAATTCAAAAAAAAGGTTTTTATCAGCTGTTTTTAGTGAAATTTTTGCTTTTCTATTGCTTGAATTTATTGCTAAAATGTTCATAATTCCCCCAATTAATTTAATTCTAAATTTTCAATTATAAATTTCCGTTTTGTTTCGCCAAGTTTTTCAATTTTAATTTTTATTGCGTCTTTTGGAAACAGACCCTCGGCGTTTTCGGGCCACTCTATCACCGAAAGGCCGGTTTCTTCATAGGGTGAGTTTTTAGAATTAATATAATCTTCAAAACCAAGTTCATATATTTCTTCCATTGAAGAAATTCGATATAAATCGAAGTGATAAATTGGAAAATCTTTCCCGCTACAAATGTTCATAATCGAAAAAGTTGGGCTGGGAATTAAACCTTCGACACCAAGACTTTTTAGCAAAAATTGAATGAAAGTTGTTTTGCCCGCACCAATATCGCCATAGAACAAAATTACCATTCCCTTATCAAGTTTTTGTGCCAATTTGTTTGCTAAACTTTGTGTGTCTTCTAGTCCACAAGAAATAAATTCCACTATAAGCCCCCTTTTAACAAAAATAGTATAAAATTATCGAAAAAAAATGTCAAGTTTAAAAAGCGTTATTTCGTCAATATTTTTTATATGAAAAAAAACTATGCAAGTTTTGTTATTGACTATCTTTTCTATTCGTTTATAATTTTTCTAATCACTTTAATTTGGATTAGAATGGTCGAGCACAATCAAACACTAATTTGGATATATTCACTTTCAATAACAATGATTATTTCAATAGTTTTATTTATTTTTTTGAAAAAAAAGATATATAAATTTTCAACCAGCAAAAAAGAAGAAAAGGAAAAAGAAAAAATTTTAAATCAACTTATTTTTGCAAAAAACGAAGAAATAAACAACTTTTTGCAACTATTTTATGATAAAAAAAACATAAAAAAACACAAGAAATATTTTTTAGTTTTAGAAAAAAATGATGACAGTGTTGAAAAAACAATTGTTTTTTATGATTTTGGGGTTGAAAAAACTAGTTGCGAAAAAATTTTATTTTTTTTTAAAACTGCCCAAACTGAAAAAGCAAAAAAAATGACAATTTTTTGTTCAGATTGTGAAAAAAATTGCCAAAATTTTTATAAAAACATTAAAAATATGAAGATTAAGATTGTAAATTTTAATAAATTTTATTTTAATTTTATGAAAAAACAAGGAATTTATCCTAATTTTGAAATTAGATATGAACAAAAAAGCAAATATTCTTTCAAGGAGCTGTTTTTTTTGGCGTTTAATAAAAACAAGACAAAAAAATATTTTGGAATGGGATTTATTTTCCTTTTAGGGTCAATTTTTATGAGATATAATATTTATTATTTAATTTTTACAACCCTAATGTTTACTTTTGCCTTGTTTAGTTATTTTAATTCAATTTGCAATAAAAATTTCAACGAAAGTTAGTTTTTTGCTAAAATTTCACACTAAAAATCACACATTTTCACCAAAAATTTTAGGTGTCTAGGCTTCAC
>CAYXET010000013.1:7748-11357 GCA_964464025.1 uncultured Christensenella sp.
TCCCTTTTTCTTTTCCATTGTTTGACGGAACATAATATTCTTTGTTTTTTAATTCGTTTGGCAAATATTGTTGGCGGACATATCCACCATAGTTATGCGGATATTTATACTCCCCCGTGCCGTCTTTGTTAATTGATGGGTGATTTTTCAAATTGTTTGGAATTGTTAAAACTTTTGTGTTTTCAACGTCTGCTTTCACGGCTTCTAGCGCCCTTATAACCGAATTCGACTTGTTTGCTTCGCACGCATAAATTATCGCGTGAGACAAAGGAATATTTCCTTCCGGAAGACCCAAATTTGCTAATGCATAATGAGCCGAAACAGCAAGAAGCAGTGCGTTAGAATCGGCCATTCCAATATCTTCGCTTGCGTGTGCAATTAGTCTTCGGGCAAGAATTAGTGGGTCAATTCCGCTGTCGATAAGTTTGTTTGCATAAAACAACGCAGCATCTGCATCACTTCCACGAATAGATTTACAATAGGCCGAAAGCATATCATAAAACATATCATCATTCAAACTCAACTTAAAATTTTTTGCAATATTTTCTATATCTTCTTTTTCAATTATGATTTTTTCTTCATTAAAATGTGTGTTTACGGCATATTCCAAAATATTCAAAGCCTTTCGGACATCTCCGCCTGAATAGTCGGCAATCAGCCCAAGATTTTCTTTGCTGATAGCCACATTAAACTTCCCATAACCTTTTTCTTTGTTGATAATTGCTCGAGAAAGTGCTTCAATGACATCAACCTTTTCTAGTGGCTTAAATTCATACACAAACGAACGCGAAACAATTGCCCGCGTTAAACTGACAAACGGATTTTCGGTTGTTGAACCAATCAAAACAAGCGAGCCGTCTTCAATTGCTTCAAGCAAACTGTCACTTTGCGCTTTGCTCCATCTGTGACACTCGTCTAGCAAAAGATAGGTTTGTTTATTTAAAAGTCTTAAATTGCTTCTGGCTTCTTGAATGATTTTCTTCAAGTCGTCTTTCCCGCTTGAAATTGCGTTTAAACGCTTAAAAATGCCGTCACAATTCGTGGCGATGATATATGCAAGGGTTGTTTTTCCCGTTCCCGGAGGGCCATAGAAAATTGAATTTGTGACCTTCTTGTTCATAATCGACTTATATAAAGGTTTATCTTTCCCAACAATGTGTTTTTGCCCAACAAAATCGTCTAGGCTTGTTGGTCTCATTCTGTCCGCTAGTGGCGAACTTGAAAAGTATTCCATATTTTTTCTCCTTATAAAATATGCAAAATTAAATTAAATTAAATTAAATTAAATTAAATTAAATTTTATTAAATTTTATTAAATTATTTCAAATTTTATTGATTAAATTGTTTTAAGTTATATTTGATTATATTAAAATTAAATTATATAAACAAAATTAAATTAAAATTTTAATATCAAAACTTTTTAGTGTAAATAACAATTAATTTGTAGAGACTATTTCTTAATTGTCACTAGTAGCTTTTTTATTTGCAAGCAAAATGAGATATCCAAGGTTTAACCCCAAAACAAACAATATTGCAAACCACCAAAACGTTCCTAGTTTCCAAATTTCATTTGACAACGAAAACCACCCATTTGTTTTATAATCCATAAAGAAATAGGGAAAATAAGCAAAGCCATCTATCGTTCTGAAAAACGCCGTATTTGAAATTATAACAAGCAAATAGATGAAAATCATATAAAGTAGCGGCATTATTGCGGAATATAAAAATGTGTGCTTTTTAACATTAAATTTATCGAAAAATACGAACGAGAAAAACGCAATTAGTGGACTTATAAAGTGCAAGCAGATATTTTGAATTGAAATCAAATATTTTGCCGTTCCTTGCATAATCATTTGCGGAATTAGCAAGCACATAAACACCAAAAATGTAACCATAATTGAACACGTGAACACATATTTAACAACAAACAAAAATTGTGGAATTTTAACTTGTTTTTTTAAACCTATAACGCCATATATTGCAAAAATTAAGCAAATTGATGCAATCCAAATGTTTGATTGAATGGTGAAATAAAGAAAAGTGCCTGTGTCCATAAATCCGCTTGAAACAAAAGCGTCAATAAGCCCAAGGACACTGAAAAAAACAACCAAAAAATTTAATGTGATGCTGATAATTTTTCTTTTTTCTGTCATAAAAGTTTGCCTCTTAAAATATTTTTATTTTATATGTTTTAATCTTTGTTTTTGATTATTTCATATATTAAATATTTTATCAAATTTAAATAAAAAAATCAAAAAAATATTAATCATTAAAAAAAGATGTTAAAATTTTAACACCTTTTTTTGTTTTTTTATAATATTAAATCAAAAATTAAATTAAATATTATTTTTAATTAAGAAATAATTTTTTTAGTTTGTATATTCAAATGACAATTTTTCATCATTGCAATCAACAACAATCACGCTACAACCATCAACTTTCCCGTTTAACATATCTTCGGCAATAACATCTTCAATTTTTTGTTCAATAAGTCTTCTTAGTGGCCTTGCGCCATATTCGCTATTCGAGCCAAAATCTATCAAATAGTTAATTGCGTTTTCAGTTAGTTTGATTGTTAAATTCTTTTCTTTTAGCCTTTTGTTTAGGTTGTTTATCATAATGCTTGCAATTTGAGCAATGTCGTTTTTTGTTAGTTTATGAAAACAACAAATAACGTCAATTCGATTTAGAAATTCGGGTTTAAACTTTCGTTTTAGTGCACCAAGCAAAATTTCATTTTCTGTTTCTTCGCTTTCTTTTTCTTCTTCTTGTGTGAAACCTAATTTTTTTGTTTGTTTTGGAAGTTCATCAACCCCACAATTGCTTGTTAAAATGATAATCGTGTTTTGGAATGAAACTGTTTTCCCGTGACTGTCAGTTAATCTTCCGTCTTCCAAAATTTGAAGAAGAATGTTAAACACATCTGGGTGTGCCTTTTCAATTTCGTCAAACAAAACAACACTATAAGGTTTTCGGCGAACTTGCTCGGTCAATTGTCCACCATCTTCGTGGCCAACATATCCCGGTGGCGAACCAATAAGTTTGCTAACAGCGTGCGACTCCATATATTCGCTCATATCAAGCCTAATGATTGAATTTTCACTGTTAAACATTGCCTCGGCAAGGGCTTTGCAAAGTTCGGTTTTTCCAACACCAGTTCGACCAAGAAAGATGAAACTTCCTATCGGTCGCTTACTATCTTTAAGCCCAACTCTTGCCCGTCTTATAGCCTTGCAAACGCTTTCAACGGCTTCGTTTTGACCAACAATTCTTTCGTGAAGAATGTTTTCTAGGTTAAGCAATCGTTCTTTTTCTTGCAAATTTAACTTAGAAACTGGAATTTTTGTCCAACTAGAAACAACTTCACAAATATCATTTTCGGTGATTTCCCTATATTCCTTGTCGCCACTAAGCTCTTTTGTCCTCTTTGCGATTTCTTCACTCAAATTTTTAATTTCGTCTCTTAATTTTGCTGCTTTCTCAAAATTTTCTTCAATTAATGCTTCTTTTTTCGAATTTTCATAACTTTGAAGTTCTCGTTCCATATCCAAAATTTCTTTTGGTTTTTCAACATTTTTCACTTTTGCTTTGCTTGATGCTTCGTCTATC
>CAYXET010000014.1:0-11266 GCA_964464025.1 uncultured Christensenella sp.
TTCCACTATTCAAAACGTAGGATATAGAATAAGTCACTGCGTCAAACTTAGCATACAAAGTTTTGTTACCCGTGCTACCTTTTTCAATTCTTTCTACTCTTGTTTCGAAAGTGTCTTCTTCAAACCAACCTGCAAAGGTGTAACCTTCAACATCTTCTAAGTTTTTCAACACAATTGTATCCGAACTTTCTTTATATGTTGTTGGATTTTCATTGTTTAAGTTTCTTGTTCCAACATACACAATGTTATAAGTTTCTTCCGGTTGTGGTTGACCGTTTTCTTTTTCCAAACAAGCACTAAACCCAAAGGTCATAAAAACAGCCAAAGCAACCAAAATCAGTTTCTTTAATTTTTTCACAATTTCCCTCCTTATATGAAATTATTATAAAATTGTTTCAGGTAAAAATTATTTTAGGTGAAAACTAATATAGACTAGATTATATGCAAATAATTGTATACCACTCTACTTGTATTATATTGAAATTTCATAATATTGTCAACGATAAATTTTAAAAAATTTTAACAACAACCAAAAGATTACAAAAAAATTTTGCAACAAAAATCGAAAAGATATTTAAAATTTATGCAACAATTAAAACTTGACAAAGAAAATATATTTTGATAAAATATTTTAAACAATTACACTAAATGGCAAAAACAAACAAGAAAATTGTCGAAAAGTGTAACACAAACTAGTTTTAAAGGAGAAAATATGGCTGAATTTGATTTCAACAATCTTGAAGAAGATGAAGATAGTGAATATATAAACGCTGAAATAGAAAAATATAAGGCACAAGGCCTAACGAATAATATTGATTTTGAAAAGGCCGAGGAAGAACGATTAGAACTTGAACAAAGATTGCTCGAAGAAGGCAGAATTCTTCAAGAAGAAATAGAAGAACAAGAACGAAAAGAGAAAGAAGAACTAGAACGAAAAGAACAAGAAGAGTGTGAAGAGCAAGAAAGGCTTGAAAGGGAAGAAAAACAGAGCCAAAAAAAATATAACGACGACGATATTTTATCATTTTAAAACAATTAACAAAATTAGATAAAAAATTTTAAAACTTATTGTTTTAGGTTGTTTTTTTATCACTAAATTTATTTTAATATTCTGGGAGGAAATTATGACAACAATTGAAATGATTGAAAGAGCAAAAAAATTAGCAAACAGGCGCTTTATTTCGCCATTTATGGAAATTGGCGGGGTTGTTTGCGTTCTTGAAACAAAACAAGGAAATATTTATAGCGGGATTAACATCGACACCGATTGCGGAATTGGAATGTGTGCCGAACGAAACACTTGCGGAACAATGTTAACAAACGGAGAAAGCGAAATTGTAAAATTGCTTTGCTACAAAAATGGCGAATTAATTTTGCCGTGTGGAGTATGCCGAGAATTTTTAATGCAAATGAATGAAAACAATGGAGATATGAAAATTATGTTAGACGAAAGTGAAGATAATTTCGTTTTGCTAAAAAATTTGCTTCCGTCTTGGTGGGGAACACAAAAATATCAAAAAGGTAAACCAACAAAAGATTGGAAATAGAAAAAAGCCGTTTAAGCTTCTTCGCTATCAACGGCTTTTTTTATTGAAAGAGAAATTCTCTTTTTTCCTTTGTCAACGCCAATAATTTTAACCTTAACAATATCACCAACAGTCAGTTCTTCACTTGGGTGTTTAATATATCTATCGCAAATTTCACTTATATGCACTAAGCCATCTTGATGAACGCCAATATCAACAAACGCACCAAAATCGATTACATTCCTAACCGTTCCCTTCAAAATCATCCCCTCTTTTAAATCTTCAAGACTAAGAAGGTCGCTTCGAAGTTCGGGCTTTGGCAAAGTGTCTCGAATATCTCGCCCCGGTTTTATAATTTCTTCAATAATATCATTTAGTGTTGGAACGCCCAATCCACACTCCTTCGCGGTTTTTTCAAGGCCACGTTCGGCAACAAGTTTTGGAAGATTTTCAATATTTCGATTTTTAACATCTTCACTAGTGAGATTGAATATATTCAAAAGTCTCTTTGCGTTTTCATAACTTTCAGGGTGAACAGCAGTGTTATCCAAAATGTTTTCGCCATTAATTATTCTTAAAAATCCGGCACATTGCTCAAACGCTTTTGCTCCAAGCTTTTTAACTTCCCTAAGTTGCTCTCGGTTTTTAAACGCGCCATTTTTTTCACGATATTCAACAATGTTTTTCGCACATCCCGCATTCAACCCACTAACAAAACCTAAAAGTCTTGAACTTGCTGTGTTAAGGTCAACACCAACACTATTAACACAATCTTCAACCACGCCGTCCAAAACTTCACTAAGTCGTTTTTGTGGCATATCGTGTTGATATTGTCCAACGCCAATAGATTTCACGTCAATTTTAATAAGTTCGCTTAATGGGTCTTGAAGCCTTCTGGCAATTGAAACTGCACTTCGCAAACTAACGTCGAAATTCGGAAATTCCTTTGCACCAAGTTCACTTGCACTATACACACTTGCTCCTGCTTCATTCACAACCATATAGTTCACTTTCACTGTTAATTTTTTAATTAAATTCGCAACAAAAATTTCACATTCCTTGCTTGCTGTTCCGTTGCCAATGGAAATCACATTCACACCATATTTTTTAATTAGTCCAGCAATAATTTTTTCAGATTTTTCAATTTCGTTGTGTGGCGGGGTTGGATAAATCACCCCCGTGTCTAAAACATTCGAATTTTCATCTATCACAGCAACCTTACAGCCCGTTCTATATGCTGGGTCTAAGCCCAAAATAACATTATGTTTCAAAGGCGGTTGCATCAAAAGTGGTTTAAGGTTCACTTCAAACATCTTAATTGCGCCTTCGCTTGCGTTGTCAGTTAATTCAGCCCTAATTTCACGCTCTAAGCTTGGAAGAATTAGTCTTTCAAAAGAATCTTTAATTGTTTCAATTAAGATTTCCTTGAAAATGCTATCTTTAACCTTGAAAAGTTTTTCAATAAGTTCAAAGCACTTTTCTTCATTCACTTCTAACGAAACTTTCAAGCAATCTTCTTTTTCACCACGATTAATCGCAAGAATTCGGTGCCCCGGAATTTTGCAAACTTGTTCTTTAAAGTTTTCATACATCAAATATGTGTCAACTTTTTCGTTTGGTTTAAGTGCCGTCACAATAAAGCACGACTTAAACAAAAATTCTCTCAAACTTTTTCGAATGTCTGCATCGTCACTTATTCTTTCGGCAATAATATCAAGCGCTCCTTTAAGTGCTTCTTCGCTAGAATTAACTTCTTTTTCTAGGTTAACAAATTGCAAGGCAACATCAAGCACATCTCCACTTGTTTCTTTTTGTTTGCAAATAATATCAGCAAGTGGTTCAAGACCTTTTGCAATTGCAATTGTTGCTCTTGTTTGACGTTTTGGCCTGAATGGTCGATAGATATCTTCAAGTTCAGTTTGAGTTTGTGCTTCTTCAATTTTTTTAACAATTTCAGGCGTCATTTTTTCTTGGTCCGAAATAAGTTTTGTGATTTCTTCCTTTCGTTTTTCCAAGTTCCGAAGATAATTTAGCCTATCCGAAAACGCACGAATTGCTTGGTCGTCCATTGTTCCATGCATTTCTTTTCGATATCTTGCAATAAATGGAACAGTGCAGCCTTCATCTAGCAAATTAATCAAATTTTGGCTATATTCTTGTTTAATTCCAAATTCTGCACTAAGTTTAGTTGCTAAATCCATTTTCTCCCCCATCATTAATATATAACACGCCAATAGTATTTGGCCCGCAGTGGCTTGTTATTGTTGACCCCGCACTTGTGACCAAAACTTCCTTAAAATGTGCATTTTCTTTTAGTGTTTCTAGCACCAAATTCAAAACATTTTCTTCAATTGTAGAATATGTCACAAAACAACGAGTGTTGTCGGGGTTATTAAACTTGTTCAAAATATCTTTAACATATTTTTCAACAACTTTAATATATGGTCCACGATATTTTTCAGCCATTCCCATTTTGCCGTCGTGCACTTCAATTGATGGCCTTATTTGAAAAATATTTGCCCCAAGAAGTTGAATTGACGAACACCTTCCGCCCTTGTGCAAAAAATTCAATTTATCAATAATAAACGATGCTTGCACAAAAGGAATTCTTTTTTGCACTTTTTGAATTATTGTTTCAAAATCTTCCCCATTTTTTATCAAATCTATTGCATACAAAATCAAAAGCCCTGTTCCGGTCGACAAACTTTGCCCGTCAACAACAAACACTCGTCCATCAAAATTTTCGCTTGCTCGCTTTGCGTTTTCAAAGGTGCTGCTAATTTGACTCGACAAAGAAAAATGAATGATTTTATCGTCTTCATTTTCTAAATTTTTTTCAAAAAACTCCGCATAAACAACTTCATTTATTGCACTTGTCTTAGGAAGAGTTTTGTTTTCGATGAAATTATCAATAATCATTTGATTGTTAATGTTTTCACCGTCCTTATATTCAATATCGTTCATTAAAATGTTAAAAGGTATAATTTTAATGTTATTTTTTTCTATTAATTCTTTTGATAGGTCAACTGAACTATCCGCTGTTATTCTAATCATAAAAAACCTCCATAATATATTAACAATTTTTCAAAAATTAGTCAATTAAAAAAGTTTAAAAATGAAAAAAGACTTTAAAAACACTTGCAAAATAAAACAATTTGTGATAGAATACCCTTGACGATAAAGAGATAACATTATCCTTACTCATTCGAGTCGTTAGTCCACAAGGAGGTTTAAAATGAAAAAATACGAATTAATGGTTATTATCGCAAATAGTCTTCAAGACGAAGCCAAAGAAGCACTAATTTCAAAAATCAGCGCTTTGCTAGAATCAAACAACGCTGTAATTGAAAACGTAGAAAAAGTTGGTTCAAAAAAATATGCCTACGAAATTGGTTTCAAAAACGAAGGTTACTATGTGATCTACAACATTGAATGTTCTTCTAATGTTCCAAATTTGGTTCAAAAACAACTTTTGCTTTTAGAAGATGTTGTTAGAAGTATGTTTATTAAAAAATAGTTTATAGGAGTTTTATATGAACAAAGTAATTTTAATCGGGAATTTAACAAAAGACCCAGAATTAACACAAACAACAAATGGAATTTCTGTTTGCAGATTTTCTCTTGCAGTTCAACGAAAATTTACAAATAGTGAAGGCGAAAGAGAAACAGACTTTTTCAACATTGTTGCTTGGAGAAACTTGGCAGACAATTGCCACAAATATCTAAAAAAGGGCAGCAAGGCTGCAGTTATTGGTTCAATCCAAAATCGTAGCTATGACGCTCAAGACGGAACAAAAAGATATGTAACAGAAATCGTTCCAGAAGAAGTTGAATTTGTTGGAAGCAAAATAACAACAAACGAAAATGAAGAAAAAGAAAGCGGGAAACTAACACCAATTAATGATGATAGTGACGACTTACCATTCTAAAAAGGAGAATAATTATGGCTGAAAATAAAAAAGTTTTAATTGATGACGGCGAAGACAAACTTCCAAAAAGAAATTATAAACAACAAAAACGAAAAGTTTGCTCTTTTTGCGTTGACAAAATCGAATCAATCGATTATAAAGACGTTAATCGTCTAAGAAAATTCATAACAGAAAAAGGAAAAATTTTGCCAGCTCGTCAAACAGGAGTTTGTGCAAAACACCAACGTGAACTTGCAAAAGCAATCAAAAGAGCGCGAGTTATGAGTCTATTGCCTTTTAAAGGTGAATAATAGAATTAATTAAATCAAAAATGTTTTAATTAAATTAAAAACTGAAATTAATTAAGTTGAATAGTTCAAATTAGTTAATTTTAATTAAATTAAAAATTATTTATTGTAATTTAATAAATTATAAAAACAAAAAATGAGATGCATTCAATCTCATTTTTTTATAACTTTCATAAGTTTTATTAATTTTTAAAACTTTGGTTTCAAAAGGTCAGTCATCATAACCTTTTTCATATCCGGGCTAAGCGACTTAATTTCTTCTTTAAGGTCTTTTGACCCATCTTTTTTTTCACTAACCTTAGGTTGCGGTTTATCCCTAAACGGAGCCATTTCAAATTCTTCTACGCTATCGTTTGATTTTGTTTCTTGCTTAATTATACCAACTGGCACAGGTTTTTGTTCAGGCTCCTTATTTTCAACAACTGCTTTTTTAAGTTCAGCCTTGGCTTTTTTCTTTTCTTCTCTTGCTTTTTTTTCAATTTTTCGGCCGTGGAAAAAATATGTTATTCCAACAAATAAAACAATGACGCATATTCCAATTAACACCAAAATTTCTGGTCTAGACATATTTTTCTCCTTTAAAACTTTTGCTTTTTCTTATTTCTATTTTTTATTTTCTTTTAAATTTTTATTTCTACGTTTAGAAAATTTTATTTTCTTGTTTTTGATATTAAAATTAAATTTTTGCTTTAAACTTCAAAAAAATTTTAATTAACTTTCTACAAACTATTCATTGTTAGTTGTATCATTAGTGAAAGATTTTCTCATTGAAGTGTCGGCTAAAATGTTTTGTAGTTTATAATAGTCATACACGCCAAGTTTTCCTTCCTTAAACGCTTCAGCCATTGCTTTTGGAAGTTCAGCTTCAGCTTCAACAACTTGTGCTCGTTTTTCTTGAGTCCTTGCTTTCATCTCTTGTTCTTCGGCAAGTGCCATAGATTTTCTTTCTTCGGCTTTTGCCTGTGCAATTTCTTTGTCGGCTTGCGCTTGAAGTTTTTGTAAATCAGCACCAACGTTTCTTCCAACGTCGATATCCGCAATATCCACCGACAAAATTTCATACGCTGTTCCCGATGCTAAACCTTTTAGCAAAACTGTTCGTGAAATCTCATCTGGGTTTTCCAAAACTTCGGTGTGAGAAGCTGTTGAACCAACTGTTGTAACAATTCCTTCACCAACACGGGAAATTATTGTTTCTTCCCCCGCACCACCAACAAGACGTTGCAAATTTGTTCTAACTGTCACTTTTGCAGTGATAATCAATTCAATTCCGTCTTTTGCAATTGTTGAAATTTTTGGTGTTTGAATAATTTTTGGTGTAACACTTTCCTTCACAGCTTGAAGAACATCACGGCCAGCAAGGTCAATTGCTTTTGCTTGTTCTGTTGTCAAATTAATTTTTGCACTATGTGCCGAAATTAGTGCCATAACAACTTTACTTACGTTTCCGCCCGCCAAAATATGATTTTCTAAGTCTGTAATGTTAAGGTCAAGCCCTGCTTTTTTTGCGTTAATGTAACTGTCGATTATAACATTAAGATTAATTCCTCTAAGCTTCATTCCAAAAATTTTTATCATTGATAGATATGTTCCACTAACCAAGCATCTAAACCAATATTTAATTGGCAAAACAGCAAGAATAATTGCAACAATAACCAAAAAAATTCCAAGACCAATAACCAAGCCCATTGATGCATTTAATAAATTAATACTCATTTTAATTTCCTTCCTTTATTTTCTCTATTTCTAAAATATTGTCCTTAACCGAAACAACGCGGATAGGTGTGTCAACATCCAAATAGCCGTCCAGGCTTGAAGCGTCGTATATTTCGTTTTCAATTCGAATTTTTCCAACTGGTTTACATGTTGTGACAGTTTTCCCTTCCGATGAAATAAAAACTTTCAATTCATCATCATTATAAAATGTTGGAATACTGCTCCCTTGTGAAATCAAAGGACTTTTGCTGATAATTCCTTTCCGTGCCGAAATTATAATCCACACCAAAATTGCAATTATAATCACCAAAGCAATCACAATTTCAAGCAAAATTCTTTCCACTGAAACGTTGATGCAAATTTTTACAATAATCGACACAACAAGGCCAGTTATTCCGCTAATTCCAAAAAAACCGAATCCTGGAATAAAAACCTCGGCAATCAAAAAAATTATGCTAACTATGTAAATTACGGTTGCAATCACCGAAAGTGTTTGAACAAAACTAGTTAATAACATATTTCACCCCTTTTGCACACGTATTATATCACATTAATTTTATTTTGAAAAGACTAAAATTTAAAAAAGTTATATAATTTATTAAATTTTTATTAATATTCTATCATTTTTTTGCTTTATTTCTATTATTAACAAAATAAATATACTATGCTAAAACTAAATTATGAGAAATTTTAACAAAAAAGAAAGTTGATATTATTGTTTTAATTTAAGCAATAAAAATTTAGACGTTGAAATTGAAAAATATCTAAGACTACGAAAAGAATACCCCGATCTGGAATTTATTTATCTTTTCAATGAAGAAGACTTGCTTGCAAGCAACATAGAAGAGAAAATTTTAGAAAAATTGAACAAATAGTAAGATATAACTTCAAGTTAGCAAAAAAATTTTAATGAAAACGCCAGCACAATTTTTAGCAAACTAAAAATAAATTCCGAAGACAAAATTGAAGCAATTAACTAAAATTTATCAAAAAAATGTTAAAAAAATACACAAAAAACAAGTAAAAATACACAAAAAACATAAAAAAATGTGAATGAATTATATAAAAATAAAGACTAAATAGAAATAAAAATAGAAATAGAATAAAAATTAAATTAAATTAAATTAAATTAAATTAAATTAATGTAATAAAGTAAAGTAAAGTAAAGTAAAATAAAATAAAATAAAATAAGTAAAATAAGTTAAAAATAAAATTAAAAAAGATGAAAACCAGTTTTCACCCTTCTAAGCACTAAAACAATCAATTTTTTTGAAAATAAATAACTTTTCAAAAAAGATTATATATGTGCAAAAATAATCCTTGTTTTGCCAATTAAAAATTCCGTGAAACAAAAAACTTAATAGATTTATTTTTTATAAATTAAATTTATTCACTTTTTGTTGTTTTTTAACAGAATTTTTAAACGAGAAATAATTAAAAATTAATTGTTTTTATATAAATTATTCAAAAATTAATTGTTTTTATATAAATTATTCAAAAATTAATTGTTTTTATATAAAATATTCAAAAATTATTTTATCATTTCAAAATTATCATTATTATTTTTCATTTTGCTATATTCAATCGCCCCGTCAACTATTTTTTTTGATAGGTTGTCATAAATTTCTTTATTACTTTTAACAACACTATGAAAATCACAGCCAAGTTCGGCGCCAATTTTTAGCATCTCGCTGATTGAATGAATATCCACAAACAAACTTTTTTCTTCTTCCGAAAGTTCTTTAAAATCAACTTTCAATACGTCTGTTGCACCAATTAATGAAACTAAAACAAAGTTTGAAATGCTTTCGTCTTCCAATTTAAACAAATTGTTAAAAACTTCTTTTTGCAATTTACCGTCAA
The DNA here is from genome assembly GCA_964464025.1 of uncultured Christensenella sp. Classification (GTDB taxonomy): domain Bacteria; phylum Bacillota; class Clostridia; order Christensenellales; family UBA1242; genus UBA7868. The sequence goes on from CAYXET010000014.1 coordinate 9,322, forward strand.
CATACAAACTTTCATAATAGTTTTCGCAAACACACAAAGAAACATAGTTTTTGTGCTCTGAATTGAAATAATTCCCTGTTAGATGCAAAATTTTAGAAAACTTTTCATTTTCGGTTAATTTTTTATTCTTTGGAATATCTCTATAATCATCAAAAATTGTTTTTCCAAAAATTGCATATTTAATTTTTTTAATTAATCCCATAGCAATATTCTATCATAAAAAATAAATTTGTCAAGATTTTTTTTAAATTCTTAAATCCGTGCCTTGAAAATCATATTTCAAACTGATATTTTTATCCATCAATCTGCTAAAAAATCGGTCGGAGTAGTTATTTCTTATGTCATTTAGTGTGAAATTAGTTGTGAAAAGTGTGATTTTGCCCCCACTTTGACGTTCATTCAAAAGCCAAAGAAGGTATTGGTTTGTGACATTCTTATACACAGGCTCACAGCCAAGGTCGTCTATAACAAGCAAATCGCAGTTTAAAACATCAAATAAAATTCTATCTTTTTCGTTAAAATTAAGATGAGCTGAAAGCAAAAGTTGATTGAGTTCTATCATATCATAAAACAGTCCAAGATTGTTTTGCAAAATAAAACTTTTCAAAAAACTTTTAGCAATAAAGGTTTTCCCCGTTCCAGTTTTTCCCGAAAACAAAATCGTGTTGATTCCATTTCTTTTTGCATTTTTCAACGCTAAAATAAGTTTGCTTTTATTGTCTTTATCTCCATAAACCGACACGTCAAGATTGTCTAGTGTTGGGACTAAATCAAGTTCCGTGCCCGAATTTTTAAGCAAGTTTTCATAATATTTTTTCTTCAAGCAGTCACACGTTTCGCCGTCTGGCAAAAAGCCGTTATCTCTGCATTTTTTGCACGAAAAATTAGGGATAATTTTGCTTTCGTCAAAACCCTTTTCTTTAATTTTTTTAATAATATCTTTTTTTGCTTGAATATATCTATTTTTTGTTTTCAAATCTTCGTTTTTTGCAAGTTCAATTTTAAGTTCGCCAATTTTGTTAGCCAAAGCCAAAATTTCTTTGTCGGAATAAGTCGATTTTAAATAGTTCTTGCTTCTTAAAATTTCATTAAATCTATAATTTTGAATTTCGTTTTTCGTTATCAAAAAGATTTCATTTTTTGTCATCACACATCAATCTCCCTTAAATTATCAAACAATCTATTAAGTTCCTCGTCGCTATAACTTCGCCTATTCATATCAACATTCGTTGTTTTTGTTGTGCTTTGTTCCTTAAAATTAATTCCACAGTTTTTGGCTTCTTCAACTGTTTTAACATTTTTTTCGTGGAAATTCGTTAACACTTTGTTTAAATATTGAAACGCCAAAGTTTTTCCACTAGACAATTTTATTGCATAACTTAGCAAGTCTTTTTCAATTTTCCATTCATTACACCAAGTGTTATACATTTCTCGGTCTTGATTGGTAACAATCCTTTTCACTAATAATTTTTCAAAAATTTCTTTAATGTTGTTATCAATTTCGCCAAGGTCGTTTATATACTGTGTTATTGCGTCCAAACTAACACAACCTTGCTTATATAATTTTTGAACAACCAAATCCATTTGACTTAAACTATTATGCTCGTTCTTAAAACAGAATGTAGCAATCATTTTTAGCGTTTCATCCATAAAACCTTTGTTTAGCCAAGGGTTTAAATAGTTTGAAATAACTGGCTCGAAATTTTCAACAAAAACACCTAGCCGCGTGCAAATTTCTTTTGCAATATTAACATAATGTTTTCGATTTTTCTCATATTCTTGAATTTCTTCAATTGAATATAGTTGCAAAGAGTGATATTTCCTAATTTTGTTATCCAGTGCTTTCATTCCGCCCTTTTTGTTTAAGCTTTCGGCAATTAGCAAAATAACAGTGCTTGTGTAGTAAAAACTTCTTGTCCACACCCTATACATATCACACTCATCA
>CAYXET010000015.1:0-3923 GCA_964464025.1 uncultured Christensenella sp.
TTAAAAATAATAAATCTCTATGACGAGAAAAACGAACCAACTTATGGTATGACAAAAAAGCAAAAAGAAGAATATTATAAAAACTTGTTTACAAACTACAAATTCTAAGTTGTATTTAATAAAGTTTGTTTTTGTAAACAATTCTGATAAATATTGTTTTGAATAATTTTAATAACCTCAGTTAATATGTTTTAGCAAGACTTTAAAAGTTAGTTTCCAAACAAATTGTAAAAATTTTCAATAATTTTTTGTAAATATAAATTTCAATCAACTTGCGTATAATTTATTATGAAAAGCAAAATTTCAACGAAAAACAAAATCTCAACATTTTTTAAGGAATATAAATGGCAGCTAATTATAATAACATTTTTAATGATTATCTCTTCGCTTTTTATATTCAATTCCAACAAATACATTCGCATAGTGCTTGAAGGAATTGTTTTGTTCGGCACAAAAGTTCTCCCCGCGCTTTTGCCTTTTTTATTTATAACAAAAATTTTATCATCATTTAATTTAATAGGCAAAATTTGCGAAAAGTTTTCTTTTTTAACTAAATTTTTATTTTCTACGCCATCAATAAGTTTTTATATTTTTTTTATGAGCATAATTTCAGGCTATCCCGTTGGAGCGAAACTCACTTGCGAATTTTATGAGAAAAAAATAATCACATCGCACGACGCACAAAAAATTCTTGCATTTTGTTCAACAAGTGGCCCTCTTTTTGTGATTGGAAGTGTTGGCGTTGGCTTCTATTTCAACGCACGTCTTGGATTTTTATTGTTTCTATCGCACATAATTTCTTCGATTTTAAACGGAATAATTTTTGGTCACGCAAAAATTTTTAGCAAAAGGGAGAAAAATTTTAACAACTCTTTGTGTAACATCGACAAAACAAACGTGGAATTTAGCCTTGACGATTGTATGTTTTCAACAATTAAAAGTGCAATGATGGTTGGTGGATTTGTTGTTATTTTTTTTGTTTTAATTCAAATTTTGCTTGATAGCAACCTTCTTTCGCCTTTCATAAAATTATTCACTCTTTTTGGGCTTAGTGAACTAGAAGCAACAGGCTTTGTTTCAGGGCTTATTGAAATAACAAAGGGAGTGAGCATTTTGGCGAAATCACCAAATATTCTCACTTCTTTTATGCTTTCAAGTTTTGTTATAAGTTTTTCGGGGATTAGCATTCTAACGCAATCTATTGTCTTTTTAAAAAAATCTAATGTTAGCAAAAAAATATTTATTTTTCAAAAACTAACTCACGCCATTTTATCTCTTGTTATTTCATATTTTATTGGGATAATTTTTCTATAAAATATGAAAAAAATGATAGTTTTTTAATAAAAAATTTAATAAAAATTACACAAAAATTGAATTTTTATCTTAAAGAGTTATAATATATTAATAATTCACTTTTAATATCTTTTAGTGGCAACCTGAATGACGCAACCTTGTCGGCCAAAATATCCAAAACACTAATAAAAGCATTCACAATGTTTAAGTCTTCATATTTAAAACTATACATAATATTTTTTATGATAAAATTATATGTTTCCTTATCGGCGCTTTTAATTCGACGATCCATAATGATGTTATTCATAATTTTTTCAAGGTGTGGCTTAATTCGGTCAAAAAGTTTTGCAATTTCGCTTTTTTCTTCCACGTTTTCATTTTTTTGCGGTTTTTGTTCGATTGAAGACTCTTCCTTTTGATTTAAAAACTCATCAATAATTATTTCTTTGAAAGGAACCAAAAGTGTTTTTGCAAAATTCGCATATTCGCTTCCGTTTTTGTCTGCCTTAAAGTTTGAATTGATAAAACCATAAAAATCCATACGTTTTGCATCACATTCAACAAGCAAGCAAAAAACAAATGCTACAATTTTTTGACGATCGTTTGGGAAAACAAATTCCCCATTATTAACACGATTTTTTGCTTCTGCCCTAGACAATTCCTTTTCGAAACTAAAATCTACTAAACAATTTTTTATGTAGGCATATAACGAAGGGTTACTGGCAATCATTTTTAAAATGTTTGAAATTTTTATATCCGCCAAAATAAACTTGCCATTAATAAGCCCGTCTGTGCTGCTAATAAACTCTGAAATCTTAACTAAATCTTCATTTGTTACTTTTTGCATAATCAATCACCTCTATAATATTATATCATAAAAAATAAATTTGTAAATTGTTTTATAGACTTTTATAAATTTTTATGTTAAAATATTTGTATGGAAAAGAGTATAAATTTTAGACCCGACACAATGTTGAGTAAATTAATTTTGTTATATGTTTTTGATAAAATTGAAATCGCTTTGACCGAAAATTCAATTATGGATATTTGTTGGAGCAAAAATAATTGGCTAAATTATATGGAAATTGTTGACATCCTTCCAAGTTTAATTGAGATGAATTTTATTGCAAAAGTGAAAGATGCCGATGGCGAAGAACGATATTTTATCACCGAACTTGGCCGAAGTTGCCTTGACCATTTCTACTATCAAATTTCAATTGAACTTAGAGACAAAATCACTGAATTTTGCAGAAATAACAGAATGGAACTAAAAAGAAGTCAGGAATATGTTGCAAGTTTTGTGAAAGTTGCCGACAACGCATATGTTGCCACGCTGAAAATAAAAGATATTGGCGAAGTGAACATTGTTGATATAAAAATTAAATTCTCTTCTCGCGCGCAAGCTGTTAATGCGTGTAAAATTTGGAAGAAGAATGCGCCAATCATATATGAAAATCTTTATGAAAATTTAACCGAAAAAGAAACAAAAAATTAATTAGTTAAAAATTTAGAATTACTTGAAGTTGCACACTCTTTTTATTGATTAAATTAAAATTAAAATTGAAATTAAAATTATTGTTAATTAATAATATTGCTAATTAAAAAATATAATTACTATCAATTAAGGATAAAATTATTATAAATTAAAAACAAAAATATTACTAATTAAAAGTAAATGAATTGTTAAAAAAATCCCTTAAAAATTTTAGGGGACTTTTTTAAATTTTATTTTTTTTGAAATTTTCCATTCTTTTTATGAACAACAACTTTAATATCTTCGTGCTTTTCTTCCATTCCTTTCAAAATTTCAAGTGCTTCCTTTTTTGTTTTAACTCTTCTTATTGCTTTTGTAGAGCCATCTTTTCGAATAATCCAACTTGTGTTTTCTTTGTCATAGGTTAAATTATATCTTTTTGGTTTTTCTTTTGAAGTTTTGGGTTTTTCTTCTTTAACTTCTTCTTTAACTTCTTCTTTAACTTCTTCTTTAACTTCTTCGTTTACTTCTTCTTTTACTTTGTTAACTTTCTTCCTTGTTGCTTTCTTAGGTTTTTCAGTTTTTTGTTCTTCTTTTTGCTCTTCTATTTTTTCTTCAACTGGTTTTTTTGCTTTTTTTGCTGAACTTTTCTTTGGCTTTTCTTCTTCAACAACTTCTGCTTCAACATTTTCTTCTTTCTCTTCGTTAACTTCTTCTTTAACTTCTTCGTTTACTTCTTCGTTTACTTTGTTAACTTTCTTCCTTGTTGTTTTCTTAGGTTTTTCAGTTTTTTGTTCTTCTTTTTGCTCTGTTTTAACTTCTTGTGCCACTATTGGTTCACTTTCTGTTTCAACTTTGGCAGGTTTTTCTTCAATCTTTTTTGCAACTTTTCTTGCCTTTTTAGGTTTTTCAGCTTTTTCTTCAACCTCAACTTCAACTTCTTCTATGTTTTCCTTGGCTGCAGCATCACTTTCTTCTGTTGCACTTTCTTTTGTTTCATTAGCTTTTTTTATTTTTTTATCATCTTTTTTAATGAAAATAAACAAAATAATTATTGCAACTAGGCAAACGCAAACAAGAATAACTGCCCATAAAAAATTTGCCATTACATAGTCTAAAAATTCTTTCATACTCACTTTTCTCCTTCAATATTCTA
>CAYXET010000015.1:3933-11131 GCA_964464025.1 uncultured Christensenella sp.
AACATTTTTTTCAAATATATAACAAGTTTTTCACAAAATTTATTGAACTTTTTTTGCAAAAATAGGGAGAATTTCACTTCCCCCTAATTTTTAAATTAAAATATTTTAAATATTATTTTTAGAAATTTTAAAACTATTTTTTTGCATTAAGTTCTTCTTTTATTGCAACTTGTGCACTTGCTAAAATTGCAATTGGAATTCTGTATGGCGAACAAGAAACATAAGACAAACCAGCTTTGTGGAAAAACTCGATGCTACTTGGTTCTCCGCCGTGTTCACCACATATTCCTGTTTTTAAATTAGGTTTTACGCTTCTACCTTTTTTAACACCCATTTCAACAAGCATTCCAACACCTTTTTCGTCTATTCTTGTAAACGGGTCTTGCTCGTAGATTTTTTTATTGTAGTAGTCGTTTAGGAATTTCCCAGCGTCGTCACGACTAAATCCGAAAGTCATTTGAGTTAGATCGTTTGTTCCAAAGCTAAAAAAGTCGGCAGTTTGAGCGATTTCGTCAGCCAAAAGCGCTGCACGCGGAATTTCAATCATTGTTCCAACAGTATATTCGATTTTGAAATTTTCTTTTTTCATAATTTCAGTTGCCGTGGTATCTACAATTTGTTTCACAAACTTCAATTCGTTTTGGTCACCAACAAGTGGAATCATAATTTCTGGCTTACATTTTAGGCCCGATTTTTCAACTTCTATGGCGGCTTCAATCACAGCTTGGGTTTGCATTTTTGCAATTTCTGGATAGGTTATTGAAAGCCTACATCCACGATGACCCATCATTGGGTTAAATTCGTGAAGTTCGTTTTCAATTGCTCTTAATTCTTCAAGCGTCACATTAATCTCGTTTGCTAGTTGTTGTTCATCTTCCACGGTTTTTGGCAAAAATTCGTGCAAAGGTGGGTCTAGATATCTTATTGTAACGCTATGCCCTTGCATTGCTTTGAACAAGTTAACAAAGTCTGATTTTTGCATTGGAAGAAGTTTGTTTAGTGCTTCTTCACGTTCTTCCACTGTTTTTGCAACAATCATTTTTCTCATTGGAAGAATTCTATCGGCATCAAAGAACATATGTTCGGTTCGAACAAGTCCAATTCCTTCGGCACCAAAATTATAGGCGCACATTGCATCTTTTGGAGTGTCGGCATTTGCACGAACACCAAGTTTTTTATATTTTTTTGCCCACCTCATTACAGTTTTAAAATCTTCACTTAAAGTTGGCTCTTCAGTTTGTAATTCTCCACTATAAATTTTTCCTGTTCCGCCGTCTATCGACAAAACATCACCTTCAACATAGGCTTTTCCACCAATAACAACACTATTATTTCCCTCATTAATGCTAATTGTGCTAACGCCAGCAACACAAGGAGTTCCTAGGCCACGAGCAACAACTGCCGCATGCGAGGTCATTCCACCACGGCAAGTGACAATTCCTTGACTATTGTGCATCCCTTCAATGTCTTCGGCCGAAGTTTCCAAGCGAACAAGAATAACTTTTTCTCCATTTGCTTTCATTTCAATTGCTCTTTCGCTAGTGAAAGCAATTTTTCCGCATCCCGCCCCCGGGCTTGCCGGAAGACCAACTGCAATTGGGCTGATGCTTTTTAGTTGCTCTTTGCAAAATTGCTTATGAAGCAAAGTGTCTAATGTTCGGGCTTCAATTTTAAGCAAGGCTTCTTTTTCGGTGTTTAAACCCTCATCAACAAGGTCAACTGCAATTTTTATTGCCGCTTCTGCTGTTCTTTTCCCGTTTCGAGTTTGAAGCATATAAAGTTTTCCGTTTTCAATTGTAAACTCCATATCTTGCATATCACGATAGTGATTTTCAAGTTTATTAACAATATCTTCATATTGTTTATAAACTTCGGGCATTTGCTGTTGAAGGTCACTAATTTTGTTTGGCGTTCGAACACCGGCAACAATATCTTCACCTTGCGCGTTCATTAAATATTCGCCATAAAGTTCTTTTTTCCCGTTTGAGGGGTTTCGACTGAACGCAACACCCGTTCCACTGGTCAAGCCAAGATTTCCAAAAACCATTCGTTGAACATTAACTGCTGTTCCCCAATCGTTTGGAATATCATTCATTCTTCGATATACAATTGCACGTTGATTGTTCCATGTTCTGAAAACCGCATTAACGGCAAGAAGAAGTTGCTTTTTTGTGTCTTGAGGGAATTCTTCGCCCTCGTTTTTTAAATATATTTTCTTAAATTCGCCTAGAATATATTTTATGTCTTCGGTTGTTAAATCTAAGTCTTTCGTATAGCCTTTTTCTTGCTTAACATCATCAATAATTTGCTCAAAATCACGAAGTTCCATATTCATTGCGACATTAGAAAACATTTGAACAAAACGTCGATAGCAATCGCACGCAAAACGTTCATTGCCTGTTTCTTTTGCCAAAATCTCAACTGTTTTGTCATTTAAACCAAGGTTCAAAATTGTGTCCATCATTCCCGGCATTGAAACCCTTGCTCCGCTTCGGACCGAAACAAAAAGAGGTTTATCTCCGCCAAGTGTTCTGCCTGTTTTTTCTTCCAAAGCGCTTAAAGCAAGATAGATTTGATTTTTTATTTCTTCACTTAACGCCTCGCCATTTTCATAATAGGAATTACACGCTTCTGTTGAAATTGTAAAACCCTCGGGCACCGGAAGACCAAGATTTGTCATTTCGGCAAGGTTTGCACCTTTTCCTCCAAGCAATTCACGCATTGAAGCATCGCCTTCGTTAAAAAGATATACATATTTTTTTGTCATATTTTCCTCCAAAAATTCAATAAAATAAGTATATTTATTTTTTCAAAAATAGCAAATAAATTTAATACATTATAAAAAATTTTTACAATTTAGTCTAACTCCAAAACGATTTTCAATGTTTAAAGTCATCAATTTTAGAGAATCTTTTAAAATGTTATAATCTTCTTCAAAACAAGGTAAGTTATCAATTGGCTGAGAGTTAATTTTTTTTAGAAGTTCAAAAACTTCTTTTTCCACCAAAACTGAAAAATAGTTTTTACAACAAACGCATTCAAACTCGCCACTATTTAAATTTAAATATATTTTGCCGGTATATGCCATTTCACATATTCCGCATTTTTTAAAATTAAGTTTAAAGCCATTAACTTTTGTTAGACCGAGCATAAATTTTAAAAGCAAAATTTTGCAATCAGTTTGACCATAAGCCAAAATGTTTAGTGCTTTTAGTGTGTTGATAAACAACAAGTTATTAGGCTCCAAAGTTTTGTTACACTTTAAAACAAGTTCTAAGATGTCGTTTCCAACAACAAAATTATCATAGGACTCACTAATATCATAAAAATTATCAATTAATGTGGCGTTTTTCATAAAAAACAACTCACCTTTTTTAATAATTTCGAATTCGCAAAAAGAAAAAGGACAATAGGCAAATTTAAGTTTATAACTAAAACTAGAACAATTTTTTATGATTACATTAATCAAACCTAATTCTAGCGAAAAAACCGTGACCAGCTTGTCCTTTTCTTTATATTCTATATTTTTTAAAACTAAAACCTTTGTTTTTAATTCATCCATATCTATTTTACTAACGTCTCTTCCTGTTCCTCTGTGTTAACTTTTTCTATATTACTAGCCAAAATATAAAACCCTATTTTACCGGTGCGGAAAAACAACTCTTTGCATAAAAGCGCAAAATCAATTTCATTTTTCATACTTTCCCCTCCTTTATAGTAGTATATGCTAAAACGCTATTATTATTTACTAGCAATTTAATATTTTTGCCACCAACTGAGTTTAGACAAAATTGCAATATTTTTTGGCCGCAGCATTAAGATTTTTGCAAAAATCAAATAATAAACTTGATTTTAAAAAAAGTTCTTGCACATAATCTACATTAAAAGTATAATAAACTCTAAAATAAAAATCAACACAATTTGACCGATTATTTAAAATTTGCAAAAAAAATTTTAAAATCACAACAATAAAAAAAATAAACAAAAAAATTTTACTAATTTTGTCTATTTTTGTTTTTTCTATTCTAAATCCTTTTTGTTATATCCAAGATTGCTTATCAAAATTTCTTTATCTCGCCAATTTTCTTTAATTTTAACCCATAGTTCCAAAAAAACTTTGCTTTGAGTGATTTTTTCAATTTCTTCACGGGCTTTTGTGCCAATTTTTTTTAACATCTCACCATTTTTCCCAATTATAATTTGTTTATGGCCAGATTTTTCGCAAAAAATTGTCGCCGAAACTTTAATTATATTTTCACCTTCCACAAAGTTGTCAATCACAACGGCAAGACCATGGGGAATTTCTTGTTGCAAAAATAAAAGAGCTTTTTCACGAATAATTTCGCTAACCAAAAATTTTAGGCTAACATCGGTCACTTCATCATCGGCATAGAATTTTTGGCCTTCGGGTAAGAATTTTAAGATTGAATTTATTAGCACATCAATATTTTTCTTTCTATATGACGAAATTGGAATGATGTCTTTAACGTTTTCAATTTTGTTTAGACAATCTAGTTTTGGATAGAGCTTTTCAAAAGTTGTTTTGTCTATTTTAGAAACAACAACAATCACCGGAACATTAGATTTTGTATAATTTTTTATCAATTCAATGTCGTCGTCAAAAGGTTTTAGTGCATCAATCATAAAAACAACAACGTCAACGCCTTCGGTGGCTTTTTTTATACTTTCGTCCATAAAACTATCTAGTTTATTTTTGCTTTTATGAAGCCCGGGGGTGTCGGTAAAAACAATTTGATAGTCGTTTGTGGTGAAAATTCCATTAATTTTATTTCGCGTTGTTTGTGGTTTTGGGCTCGTGATTGAAATCTTTTGATTTACAATACAATTAAGCAAGGTGCTTTTCCCAACATTTGCCTTTCCAACAATTGCAACAAATCCTGATTTAAACATTTTAGCTCCTTTTTAAATTAAATTTTGACAAAATTGCTTCTTCTTGACTTCGCATTAAACTTTTGTCAAGTTCGTTTTGATGGTCAAATTCCATTATATGCAAAAGACCGTGAACAAAAAGGTAGCAAATTTCACGTTCGGTTGAATGCCCAAATTCTATGGCTTGGCTTTCCACTCGGTCTAGGTTAATAACAATGTCGCCAATATAAACCTTATTGTTTTCGGGGTTGATGTCAAGCGGGAAATCTTTTCGTGTGATTTTCCTATTAAAAATGTTAGTTAATGTTGGAAAACTTAACACATCGGTTGCCTCGTTTATGTTTCGCGTTCGCGCGTTCAACTCTTGCATTTCTTGCGAATATACAAACTCGACTGTTGCTTCCAATATTCTTGGCTTTTGACCAAGCATTTTAAGCCCCACCTTATAAATTTTTTGCAATTGTTTTTGCAATTTTCTATCAATTTCTACACCAGCAATGTTTAACATAATTCTCCTATTCTATCAATTGTATTGTTTCAACATAACAACTAATAATTTTTCCATTTTCAAAATCGGACACTTCAATTGAAACAAGTTTTGTTTCAACTCCGCTTGGCACAAGTTTTAAAGCCTCCATTTTTATTTTATCAATTATTTCATCTTTTTGCAATGAAAAATCATTTTTTATTAAATTTTCTTTAACTTCATAGTAAGTTTTTTTGTTAAATTTGATTGGTAGAATAAAATTTTCAAAAAGATAGCCACTTTTTGTTTCTTCGTCATAAAGCGAAAAATTTATGTCCGCCTTTTTTATGTTGACTATATTTCCAAAAATTGTGTAATCTATTGTTTGCAAAGTTCTGCCAGTTCGTTCACGCCTTAGTTCGGTTTCAAAAAACTCAACACTTTTTTTATACCAGATTTGCATCTCAATTTTTGCAATGGCCTTGCACTCTTTTTTTTCGCCGTCAACTAACGTGTGACCAAAAACAAGCACGTCGCCCTTTTTAACGCTATCACCGCAGTTCACATTTGCCGTTCCACTGATGAGTTCAAGTTTCAAAATTTTGCCATCTTCGGGGGCAATAATGTTGCTAAAATTCAAAATTTCACTTGTATCAATTTTTTCTTTTATGTTAACAACCAACGTTGTTCCCTTTTTCATCACGCTAACTAAGCTGATTTCGTCAAAATGATTTTCAAGCATAATTTCAACCTCTTCGGCGTTCACAGACTTAAAAAGCATATTTTTTTTAATATTTACACTTTCCAAAAAAGTTTTTATTTCAGTTGAAGATATTTTTTCATTGCCAAAAACACATATATCCGAAAGATAGTTTTGATTAAGCACAAGAACAACAAAAAAAGTAATTATTCCAGCAACAAGACCTATTCGCCTAAAAAAACATTCTTTTAAACGGCAAAAGCCAAAGTGATTAATTTTTTTATGGGAATAATCACCAAGCAGGTTTTTCAATTTTTTATAATCACAAGTGTTAACTCTTAATGTTAATTTTTTATGACTTGTTTGATTAAGATCATAAATGTCAATTTTGTTTTTTACAATTTTTTTAACAAGTCTTTCTAAATTTAGACCACAAACTTCAACTTCCACCCTAGATTTTAACGAAAATCTACGCATTGTCTACCTCAATTTTAAAAATTTTTCCACAAACACATAAAAATTTGTGGCTTATTTCCTTGATTTTTAAATTTTTGCCAACAATTTTCAATTCGCCATCATAAAGTTTTATCAATATTTCTTCTCCACTCAATGTTAAAATCCCTTTAAAATTTTGAATATAGAAAATTTCGTTATTAAAATTTACATATCGAAAAGCTTTTTGTTTCGTTGCCGAAAGTGTTTTGAAATTTATATCATTTAAAAATTCTTCAATTAATGAAAACATAATAAAATATATGTTTAGTTATTTTTTATTATGAAATATCAAATAATTTTTATTTTTTTATTTGTTTTTTTCTAAATTTTATATATAATATGGTATGGAGACTACAAAAAACGACATAAATCGCGAGAAAAAGAACGAAAAAGAGAAAGAAAATATCCATAAAAATCATAGGAAAAGGCTTGTTGAGCAACTTAAATGTTGCGGGTTTAATCCGGCAAACGAACACCAGATGCTAGAATATATTTTGTTTTTTACTAATTCACAAAAAGACACAAACCCCATCGCACACGCCCTTTTGAAAAAGTTTGACAATTTTTATAACGTGCTAAACGCCCGAGAAGAAGATTTGTTGAAGGTTGACGGAATAGGGCCAAAATCAGCACAACTAATTTCAAGT
>CAYXET010000016.1:0-10688 GCA_964464025.1 uncultured Christensenella sp.
AATCCGTTCACTGAAATATAGTTTGGATAGGTTTTCACAACAATATCAATTTCTATTTTCTTAGATTGATATGCCGGCTGAATTTTATTTTTAGCCCAAACAACAAGTTTATCTGTTCCGTCACGATAGTTTTGCGAAATTGTGATAGTGAAATTATTAGTTTTTGATTTTTCAATGTTAACTAATCCATTTTTGCTTTCAAAATATAATTCGTAAGTGTCATCAATTTCTTCAAACGAAGTTGCGTTTTCGTCGTTCTGTCGTTTAATAACAATTGTTTGATAATTATAATTTTCTTCTCCCATATTTGTTGCAAATTCTAATTTTGTCACTTTCGCGTCTTTTCCTGCAACGCTGCTTGTTGCAACAATATCATCAACCCTTTTCAAAACGTCAAACCTAATGTTTTCAACACTATAATTTTCTGCATTAGTTTCGTTTAAATTTTTATGAACAACATTAACATAAACTTCGGTTAAAGATTGGTCATAATATTCGTCAAACGTAATAAGCCCATCTTTTGTTATGTTCAAGCCATAATAATCTTCACTAAAACTAAATTCTATGCTTCGATTTGTTGTTGTGCTTGGATAAAATTCCACAATCGAATTTGACAATTGTTTATCTTCACCCAACACTAAATAGTTTTTATTTTGAAAATTTTGTGCAATTTTTTCACAATCTTGCGTAACTTTAACTTCCAGTGTCACTTGCGACTTTTTATCTCGCGTTGAAAAGGTTATAGTCACATTTTTTGGATATAACGCTTCAATGTCAAAAGCAAAGCAATCCTCGGTTTGTTTTTCTTGATTTAATGTGCATGTAACAACCCCCAAGGCCGAAAAACTTATGTCTAGGCCTTGTTTGAACACTTCGCTTTCGGTGTCGGCTTTCACAAAAACTGTTTTTTGGGAAGAATTTTCTTCTTCACTTTCACCTTCTTCCTTGTTTTTGTCGCTTTTGTTTGAATTTTCCTCATCGTCTTTGCTAGTGCTATCACTATTTTCCATATAAGGCAAAACTAATGAAATTTCAGTGACTTCAACTTCATCGCTATAAATTGATAGTTTTAATAATTTTTCTTTGCAACCAAAAAGTGAGCCACCAAGACCCAGTATGATTATTAAAAATGAAAGTAAAAGTTTTCGTAGTTTCATAAATTCTCCTGACTAGTTTGTGTTATTTAGCACTAAATATTTTTTCTGCTAGCATTTTCAATTATTTTTTATTCCCGTTTTTGCTATTTTTTTGTTGTTTTCTTACTATTTTTTAGTCTTTTTTTTGCTATTTTTTAATTAATTTTTTATAGTTTTTTAATTGTTTTTTATTATTTTTTTATATTTTTATAAGTTTTTTTTGATATTCTATTTACTACATATCTATTATATCAAATATAACTAAATTTTTAAAGGGTTTTGCACCTGTTAGAAAATAATTTTAACAAGTGCAATCTCCACTTTAAATTTTGCTATTTTTGCTTGTTAGCAATTTTTATACATCCTTTTCAAAAGTATAAGTTCCCAAAACATAGCAGTCATCATAAAGTTTAAACAAAATTTTATATGTCCCAAGTTCCGGAGCATTTCCTTTATTACTAACAATAAACTGAATACCCCCATTTTCTTCAATTTCTAAAAACTTGGGACCTGTGATTTCAGCTTTAAGATTAATCACCGAATCTATTTCTTCTGTTTTTTTAGTTCCGTTTTCATCAAGAACAAATTTATCAAAACTATCCAAAACATTTACACTAGTTTTTGTTGTTTCTATTTCAAACTTCACATTAGCCACATAACCGCTATAAACAACCCCTGTGTCGTCCTTGGTTTTTGCGTTAGTGTCAGACAGATGTTCAATTTTCCTCTTCCCCCACTCAACATTAAATGTTTTGCCATTAATTGAAATTTGCGTTGGAAGCACCTTGTTATTTAAGTCCGTTTCTGTGAAATTGTTATATTCAACTTCGTTATTTTTGCCAACTGTTGATGTAACTAACTTTAATGAAATATATTTTGATTTATCACTTGATAGATATATTTTATCTTTTTCTTCGCCGTTAGCAATCCACAAGTTTGAATTATACAACTTATCGCCGTTGTTTGCATAAATCACAACATCATTTAAAGCATCAACGCCAGTGAACGAAAGTTTTAACATAAGATTTAATCCGGTTGCATTCAAAGCATCACCAAACGATTTTTCTTTTTGTGTTATAACATTGTTATTGTTTGCGCTTGCATTAGTTAAGATTAAATTTTCTTTTGCGTTCAAAACAAGTTCGTTAGCACTTTGTTTTTGACAAGAAATATAAATTGGCACAGTTGTTTGATTTTTTGCCCCACTAATAGTTAAGTAGTCATTATCGTCTAGCTTTGCACTAAATCCAACTGGTGCGCCACTACTATCAAGTTCAAAATAATAGTCAACAGCGCCCATACCAATCCAGTCATCGCCGTTCCAAACATAATTTTCAGTGTCGAATTCGTTTGCACCAGCATAGTTATAAAGAACATATCCAGATATTGACTCGCCATTTTCGCTTTTTTCTTCCTTATTTATCGCAAGAACATTAACTTTTCCAATAAAATCAGTTCCTTTGTTTGAAATATAGTCACTAATTTCTGGGATATGGCTGGTATAGAAACCGCACGACATAGTTTTTTCATCAATTGTAAATGAAAGATTTCGTTTGTAAACCGTTGGGGTGGCCAAACCAACAATTTGACCAACTTGCACTTCGGATTTTTCAGTTTTGTTTTCAAAATATGTGCAATTCAAGTTGCTGTTTATAAGATAAGTTGTTTTAATATCACCACTCGTGTAACCTGCAATCAAGCCAGCATAGATGAATGAATATTGTTTTGTAACGTCAACATCGCTTTTGGTTTTTCCAACCAAAATTCCGTTTTCATAATTCAAGTTCAAACTAGAATTATAAATTGTTGAATTATAAATTCCATTAGAATTAATTGGGTTTTTAAAATTAAAGTTATGGTCAAACAAGTTCATTCCGCAAATCAAACCAGCATTGAAACTTGATAGTGTAATGTTATCTATGCTTATTTTCGCAACATATTTTTTTATTTCCTCTTTGTCGTTAACAATCTCTTTTCTCTCTCCGCCAATGGTTTCAATGTTAAAACTAATTGGAGTTAAATTGATTGTTTTGTTTTTCATTGCAATATCAGATATTCTTCCGCTGTTTTGTGCCGAAATAACACCAAAATATGAGCTTAATTTCAATTTATTCACAACATCATTATCATAAACGCTGCCGCTTTCTGTTGCTGAGGTTTTGCCAATGTTGAAATATTTTGTTTCTTCATCAATATTTGTTTTTGGCCTTTCAATTGATGTTGTTGTTATCGAATAAGCAATGTTAAATTGCTCTGTTATGTTAATGTCTTTTGTTACAAGTTCACACGACTCGATCGTTCCGCTGTTTGTTGCCGCAAACAATGCACTGCTTATTGCAACATTCGCTTCAAGAGCATAGCTATCATCGTCTAACTTTTTAAAATTGTTAACAATGTCGGCAAACTCAAAGTTATAAATATAATTTAAACTATTTTCACATTCAAGCTGAATTCCTTTCATTATCCCTCGGTTTTCAAGCACGACAATTGCATTCAAAATTGACGTTGACTCTCCGGTTGAATCGCAGAAATTTGTTTCAACATTTTTTCCAACAAAATTAACTTTAAAGTTTTCAATTTTTGCATTATCACCCAAAATAGTGAATATTTTGTTTGCCGTTGTGATTGTGAATAACCCATTTTCCGCTTTTGCGTTTTTAGTTCCAACAATTGTTCCGTTAAATTCTAGGGTTTCTCCGCTTAGGTGGCAATATTTTTCCTTATCACTTCCCAAAACAAATGATGGGGTTTCGAATAAGCAATCTAGTTTTGATGATTCTTGATATTCTTGTTCCGTTGCTTCAACCACTGCACCAGTTTCAATGTTATAATAGAAGCCACTTACCATCTTATAGTTATAGATATCCAAAGAGTATAATTGCGTTTGTGTTAAATCTATATCTCCATTCAAAACAAATGTTTTCCCGTTAAAGTCTATTGGTGTGTGTGAAAGGTTATTTACTGTGTAACCAATCAACGCATCTGCCAAAATTTCGCATTGTGTTGAATATTGAAGAATGTAAATATCATTAGTGCCATATTCTTTCTTAAACTTTGTTAGAAGATTGTTATATTCTTCATTAGCTTTGTTTGGCGTGCTACCTGTTTCTTTTTGATATCCTTCAACCCACGCCTTTTTAAATCGAGCTTCAAACAACTCATAGGCAACTTTTTTCTTATTTTTTTCAACCTTAGAGAATTTTCCATAGCTGTCAACTTCAACATCTTCGTCAATTTGAGTTTTTTCACTTTCAATTTCTTCAACCAAAACATTTTTTAATGAAGAATATACATTGATAAATTCGTCTTTAAAGCTTGTTGAATTGCTTGCACCATAAATTATTTTAAATCCATTATCAACAATTGTTATGCCGCTAACAATATCCAACAAACCACCATCCCAAATTTTGTTAGAAAAATCAATATGGTCCATAAGCACAATTTTATCAAATTTTGAAATTTTTATTGTTGTTCCATCACTATTCTTAACGTTAAAGTTTGTGTTAGTTAACGCATAAACTAATTCATTTTCATCATAAACAAACGCTGTTGCCGTTATTGTTTGTGAGCCGTCGGAATTAGTTGTTGTGGAAATTTCCACGTTCGTTGGAATAGTTTGTGTTGAACTCAAATTCAAGAATTCCCTGATAAACGGAACTTTATTTTTTGTGTCTGTATTTGTATTTTTGTTTCCAATTAGTTCAACATAGTTGTTATATACATAATTTTTAGCACTGTTATCCATTCCGTCCGAGAAAATATTTATATATTCACTTTCAATATCCAAGTTTTCAAAACCACTCACACTTGGAATAGAAGAAGTTTTAACACAGCCCGATTTATTTAGCACACTGCTAAACGAAACACTGTTAACTGCTTCTTGCATAAGGAAAAGGAAAACATCAATAAGGTCCGTCGGGTCTGGGACACCTATTTTCAAAATAAGTTTGCCCATTTTTTTCATCACTGGTTTTAATGTTATGCTCTTAATTAATTTTCCACCTCGTCTTCGTAGATAACTTAATGCAAATCGACCAATACCACCACCGGTAATTTTTTCACCAACTTCTGTGTTATTTTGCAAATTTTCAGTATACATATAAACGAATTCATTTTTATCACCTAGCAAAGTATAGTTCTCTCCAACTGTGCCGGAGCCAACAATTTGACCTATAGAGTGCCAAGCCTTAGAATAGTATCCATATAAAACTGTTTCTCCAATAACTTGCCCAACATCACCAGCACCATCGGCAAGGCCAAACATATTAAAGTTTTTAACTGTTCCTTCAATTCGGCCAATAAACACATTGTTTAGAACACGACCATTAACCCTGCTTGTGACTCCTGCGCTTGGATAATCCGCAACCAATTCACTGCAATTTTCACCAACAATGCCACCTGTATAAACGTAAAGGTCATTTGCAATAAATGTTGATTTTTTGTTTTGAGAAATACTATATTCTATCGAATTATTTCCCATATTAATGACTTCGCAATTTTCAATTATTCCGCCAGTAATTTCAATTGAGCCAGAAGTAACTCCCGTTAAACTATTTCTTCCCGCAATCGTTCCAATTGCAAAGAATGCTTGAATGTCACTAAATGCCTCGTCAGTTGAATAAACAAAGTCTATAAATTTCACTTGCGAATCGGTTGAGGCAACCAATATGTTTTGAATTGTTCCTGAGTTTATTGCACTAACAATTGCAATATAATTGTTCGAAATAGGTTCTTTTGTCAAGTTTTTCGCTTCATCGGTTTTTATTGATGGATTTTCAAAATAGATGTTTTGAATTGTTCCTGTGTTTGCACCAATAAGTCCATAATATAAATCTATTCCATTAACATAAACACCGTCAATTTTTAAATTTGAAATTGTGTGATATTTTCCGTCAAATGTCCCGCTATAACTTGGAACAGTTCGATATGTAAATCCAGTCATATCAATATCATTAGTAATTTCAACATTTTTGTTATCTGAATATGCATATTGTGACCAATACCAAAGTTCAAATGGTTTTGAAATTTGATATTTACCATCAACTAGTTCCAAAACTTTAATTTCACCAAACAAGTTTATTGTTGGAATTATTAAATTGCCCGAAGTTGCAACTGTCATATCTGGAAGTTCACTAAATTTTTCATACCACTTGCTTTGTGTTGCTTCGGTGGTTGCCAAAATTTGGTCTATGTTAAACGAAGTGCTGATTGAAGATCCTGATAACGGAACAATTTCAATGTCTAACATAGCTGCATATCCGCCACCAATGTTAAAGCAACGATAGATATTCGCACTGCTGATTGCATAAACATATCCACGCGAAACCACTGCTCCAATATGATAACTATAAAACACAGATTGTTTGGTTGTAATTCCCGCTGCCACATCACCAGCTAAGCCATTAGCCCCGCCAATAGAAACAACGGAAGACTCGTTCACGCTGTAATAAACTTTCGAGTTTGTTGCAATTCCGCCTGTGTGATTTTCAACATGCGAATTTGTTGTTGTGTTCACGCCTTTAACAGTCTCTTCATTTTTACTAAACGAAACAGTTGAATTTTGGCCATTCATAATTCCACTTGTATAACTATTTCGCGATGAATAGTCTGTGTTTATTGTTTTTGAATAAACTAGCCCACTATTTATGCATCCAAACGCATAAGAATTTTCGCCAAAGCCAACAATTCCGGCCGTGTGAACAACGTTTTCTTCTGCATTATTATTTGTGATAGTTGAGAAGTTTGAACAATTTTCGAACAAACTATTTCCCGCATATCCAACAAGTCCACCAAAATTAGCCACGCTATCTCCACTCACTCTGCCATTTTCGTTTTTCACGTTTTCTAGCACCGAATTTCTTGCGATGCCGGCAATTGCTCCACCATTTTCTCCACTCAAACTGAAATAGCAATTTCTGATTGTAACATTGTTTAGTCTTGTGTTTTCAATTTCATTTGCAATTGCAGGTGTGGAAAGAATTGTTTGCTCTGTTAAAGGTTCAATAATTAGGTTCGCAATAACGCAATTGTTTAACTTGTCAAAAATGTTTCCGCTAATTTTTGCAACACAAGGATTAACAAAAATTATCATTGCGTTTTCAAGTTTTTTGTCTTCTAGGTGCGAAGTAGAAAACTCTATGATTGAATTTTCAGCACAATTCGCAATCAACATTTCATTGTTGCTAGGTGCAATTGTTGTGTTATCGCTAATTGTTATGCTAGGAGCAGGAACAATATATGACCTTCCCTCGTTCAATAAACTTTTTTCCACTTGCGTGTTCGAGAAAGCATTTTCGATTGTTGTCATAGCGTTAACAATTTTTTCAATCTTATAGATTGTAACATTTTCGTTGTTTTTATTTTTTTCGGTCACAGTTTCAGTCAAGTTTGTTTCTAAGTTGATAATTTCATCTCCAACAAGGTTTAGCAGTTCGTTGTAAACATTGCCAGTAAATGTTGCATTGGTTGCATATCCAACAACAGCATTTTTGTTGTATGAAAGTTTTTTGGTTAAATCAACTTTATATGTTTCATTGCTCAAATATGCCCCTCGATAGGAAATTTGTGCCAAAACAACGTTGTTTTCAACATTTCCACCACTAATATTGCCAACAATTCCGCCCATATAAAGTTCTTTAACACTTCCGCACGAAATTAATCCAAGACTATATCCGCCCAAAATTGTTCCATCGTCTGTTTGTCCAACTGCACCACCAACATAGGCAGTGTAGCCATATTTCTTATATTGATTTTCGTGTGTCGCTTCTGTTCCAGTCCCTAAATAGGCATCAAGATTGTCAAGCAAAATGTCAACATCGTTCACGTTGTTTTCAAGCATTGCAGTTTTTGCATAGCCAACAAAGCCACCAACAATAAGATTGTTTGCTTTTGTCCAATCTTTTGCAATATTATCATTTTTTTCAATGTTAAAGTCGCCATTAACATAGCACCCAAAAAGTTCGACTTTTCCGTCTGTATATGCCACCAAGGCACCAATGTATAGGTTTTCAATTTGTTGTGAACCAGTTTTTGAAGTTTTAACTGCCGTGTCAACATAGTTTGTTGATATGTTTGAAAGCGCCAATGATGAAATTTTTATGTTTGCATTGTTTGTTGAATAGAACAATCCAACATAAGATTTTTTGCTTTCTAAATCGTCACTTGAAGAAATTTTTGTATCATAAATTATCATATTGTTTCCCAAATAATTTAATTGTTTTTTCAAATTAATTGGTGTAACTGTTTTGCAATTATTTTGTTCATAGTCGTTTGTGCCATCAACTGTTGCCCGCATAGAAGCAACTTGTTTTATGCAAATTTCTTCTGCGTTCAAGCCATTTTCAACAATGGTTTCAACAATATTTCCGTCACTATTCACTCGATTTTCATTAATTGCATTAACAATTTTTGTCATCGAGCCAAAGTTGTTAACTTTATAATATGTTTTTTCAACTTTTGCTTCGGTTGCTGTTCCATCTATTGTTTCAGAAATTGTTTCTTCAATTATTTCAGATGTTTTCAAAACATCATTGCCAAATTCAACATTAACACTTAGTTTAGGAATTGAATATCCATAGGCGTAGTTAATGTTTTCGTCAGTCCAAAGGTTTCCCAAAGAATTTAATGTTTTAATGTTTTTGCTAATTTCGTCTGTTCGATTAAATTTATATTGTGCGTCATTAAATTTTTCATATCCATTTGTTGAATATCTATCAACAACACAATTAACAAATTTCCCGCTTAGTCCACTAACAAAGGCTTGATTTTTTCCATTATTAAGTTTTGGAAGAACAAGGCTAGAAACACAATTAATCATTGTTCGGTTGTTTTTAGCAACAAAACCATAGGCATAAAGTCTGTTTCCACTGCCGTCTTCATTAATATTTTGTGCATTAATTTCAACGTTTCCTCTAACTGTGGTATCGCCTGTGAATGTATAAGCTTCAAGGTTTCCAACACTTGTTGAGTTATAAACCATTCCGTTGTTTTCATAAACAAAGCCCGTCACAACGCTGTCGGCAAGTTCCGCCTGCACACTAGCAACTCGTTTTGCAAGAATATGTGCAAAGTTTGTTACAACATTAACAATTCCGTTATTTGTTACACAAATTGGTGAAAAATATTCGCTTTCAAGCATAATATCTCCTGCAACAATTGAATTATAGATTAATCCATTGTTTGTTTGTGCAATAACAAATGAACTTGCAAATTTTGAGAATTCTTTCTGGTTATATTCATATGTGTCGTTTGTTCCGCTTGCCACTGCAAACACAACGCCAGAAATCATTGCATTTTCGCAAATTTCTTTGGCAAAACCATTTTTCCCGGATAATATGATTGTTTCCCCATTGCCAAAAACATTCCCTTTAACGCTTACAAAACTTGCTGAAAGGCTAATATTTGAAGTTAACAAATAGAATTTATTCTCTTCACCCAAATCTGCGCCAACGCTAGCACCAACAATTGTTTTTGCTCCCGTTATTGTGTCAAGTTTTTCATAGATTTTGTTAGGATTGTAAATCGAGCCACTAGTGATGCTTTCAATTTTTTCACTATTTTCAGTTGAAAGAATAATTTCTTCACTATCTAGTTTAATTAGTTCAAACAAATTCACTAGCATTTCGCCATTTTCAATGTTTTTTAACTCGTTACTAGTTTTTCCAATAATTTTGCTAACATTGTTCACAAAGTTTGAATAACTTTCTGCCTTTCCATTTTCTTCGCTTCGTTTTGGAGTGTTTGTTAAGTCTTCCACAAAGAATGAATATTTGTCACAAATATCATTTTTGCCGCTTCCAACAAGCCCACCTATGTCCGAAATAGCCGAAACTTTTGAAAGAATTTTTCCAACAAAAGCCGAATTTTGAACAACTCCACCAGTAGTGTCGCTATCTATTTTATTATAGCAACTGCCAATTAATCCACCAAGTTGAAGATTATTCCCTTCAATAGGATTTTCTTTGTTATCAACAAAACTAATTTTTTGTTTACTTAAAACATTTGTTAATTTTGTTGCAAAATTGTTTTCCAAACTTTGGCCATTTAAACCAATAATTCCGCCAACATAAGAAGCCACATTGCCCGAATTTATTGCAATTGAAGAAGAAATGTATAAGTTTTCTATCTTTCCACCAGTGCTATATCCGCTAACACCGCCAATTCGATTGTCGCCCTTAGTTGAAGAATATTCATATTCAACATTGTTTTCAGACAAGATTTTTGTGTCTAAAATTGCGTCACCAACACTTTGTCCAACAAAGCCAGCAACATAGCCATAACCAATATCTTGGCCTTTAACATTAATTTCAAAATTGTCCAAAATAATATTTTGATATGTGCCGTTTGAAGAACTGCCCGCTAAAACGCCAACAAACATATTCGTTGTGTTTGTAACGTTTGCTTGAATTTTTATTTTATTATCTTATTGTAGGTGTGTTTTTGAAGTTTATATAAATATTGTTGAAAAAAACAATTTGAATTTGAATTATTATTTATTACATCAATTCGTTGTAAATTATTAGAGTATAAATAGTTATTGGATTCGTTATATAT
>CAYXET010000017.1:0-10589 GCA_964464025.1 uncultured Christensenella sp.
ATTGCTTTCAAAATTTAAAAAGGCGAAAATTGCTTTTCCGGGTGGGTGCAACATTGGCAACAGACCAATAGATTTGCATCTTAAAGGCCTAAGAGCGTTAAATTGCAAAATTAATGAAGAGCATGGCTATCTTGACTGCGACGGGAAAAATATGAAGCCAAGTGACATTCACCTAGATTTCCCAAGCGTTGGAGCAACTGAAAACATTATGATGGCGGCAGTGTGTCTTGAAGGAACAACACGGATTTTTAACAGTGCAAGGGAACCTGAAATTGTTGACCTGCAAAATTTTTTAAACTCTTTTGGTGCAAAAATTTATGGTGCGGGCAATAGTGTGATTTACATTGAAGGTGTTAAAAAACTTGGTGATAGTGTTGATTATCAGCCAATTAGCGACCGAATTATTGCCGGAACCTATCTTATTGGTGGCTTAATTTGTGGCGGAAATGTCGAAATTTGTAATGTGTGCCCTGAACATATTTATAGTTTAATTTCAAAACTTAAGAATAGTGCTTGCAATTTAAAAGTGAAAAATGATAAAATATGCTTGGAGGTTAATTCTAGGATAAACGCTTTAAACGTTGAAACTATGCCGTATCCCGGGTTTCCGACCGATTTGCAACCACAACTTGTAAGTTTGCTTTCGGTTGCCAACGGAACAAGCATAATAACAGAAAATTTGTTTGAATCTCGTTTCAAACATATTCCGGAACTAGTTAAAATGGGTGCAAAAATCACCGTTAAAGACAAAATTGCAATCATTAGCGGGGTGGAAAACCTAAGTGGGGCCGAAGTGTTGTCGACCGATTTGCGTGCGGGGGCCAGCCTTGTGCTTGCTGGGATGAACGCCAGTGGTTATACAATTGTTGACGGAATTGAACACATTAATCGGGGATATGAAAACTTGATGAACGAATTCAACAGTTTAAATGCTCACATAGAATTGATTGATTAATATGAAAAAAAATAAAAGTTTGTTTGTCATTTTGTCAATTTTAGTCGTTTTAGTGCTTGTGATAATTTTGTCTAGCACAATTTTTTGTTTGAAAAATGTAAAACTAAACTTTATGAATATCACCACAAAACTAACAAATCAAAATGAAGAAATAATTTCAAGTGGAAATTTTAAGTTTAATCAAAGCATCTTCTTTGTTAATAAAGAAAAATATAGGCAAACTCTGGAAAAAAATAACCCATATTTAAAAGTTGTGAACATAGAAACAATTTTTCCATCAACAATAGTTATAAATGCGGTTGAAAGAGAAGAATTGTTTGCAACAAAAAGTTATGTTGGGGGCGAATTTGCTGGATATTTAATTTATGATGACGAATTGAAAGTTTTGAATGTGGATAAGAAATATGAAAACAACAAACTTAACGCAATTAACCTTGAAATTAGTGGTGTTAATGCTGATAGCGTGAGTGTTGGTGAGAAACTGAATTTTGAACAAAACAATTTGATTGAAGGTTTAGCGAATGAACTTTATGGATATGATAATAACCCTAGCATCTTGCGAGCAATTTTTGAAAAAATCACATTGAATTATTCTTCAAATGATGATGTTTTAATTTTGATGCGAAGCGGAACGGAAATTTTGATTAAAGGTTCTTCTGTTAAACTAGGCGACAAGTTTAGGCTTGCTTTAAGCACCTATAACAAAATTTCGGACAAACAAAACTCGAAAATCGAAGTTAGGGAGCACTCGGACGGAGTTATTCGTGGAACGATAATATCATAATAGTCATTGGAGGAAAGTGAAAGTTTATGGAAAAGGAAAGAGTTTATTTTGTGATTGATATGAAGTCCTTTTTCGCTTCTGTTGAATGCTCGCTTTTAGGATTAGATGCAATGACAACAAATTTGGTTGTTGCCGACAAAGAAAGGTCAAGCACAACAATTTGTCTTGCTGTGTCGCCGTCACTTAAAAGTTTGGGCGTTAAAAATCGTTGCAGGCTTTATGAAATTCCAAAGGATATAGATTTTATCATTGCAAGCCCAAAAATGAAAAAATACATTGAATTTGCGGCTAAAATATATGAAATATATCTTAATTATTTTTCAAAAGATGATATCCAAGTCTATTCAATTGACGAATGCTTTTTGGATGTGACGGACTATTTGAAAATTTACAAAACAAAAGCAAAACCTTTTGCTAAAAAATTGATGAAAGAAATTTTAGACAAAACAGGAATTCCGTCTTCGTGCGGGATTGGCACAAACCTTTATCTTGCAAAAATTGCACTTGATATTTCAGCAAAACATAGCGAAGATAGAATTGGCTGGCTTGATGAAGAAAAATTTAAAAAAACTTTGTGGACTCACACACCAATCACCGATTTTTGGGGAATTAGCAAAGGAATTAGCGAAAGACTTAAAAAATATAACATAAAAACAATGAAAGATATTTGCTTTTGCCCAGAAAATGTTTTATATGACGAGTTTGGGGTTAATGCCGAACTTTTAATTGACCACGCCTTTGGAAAAGAAACTTGTTTGATGGAAGATATAAAATCATATAAAGCCCAAACAAAGTCTCGTTCGCAGTCGCAAATTTTGAAAGAGAATTATTCCTATCTAGACGCCTTGATTGTTTTGAAAGAAATGATATGTCACGGGGCATATAATTTGTTAAGGGACCATTTGGTGACGGATAGCGTTGGGCTTATGATTGGATATGGCGACAAAAAAGGTGAAGAGAGCAAAGGCAAAAAAAGATTGAACATAAACACAAACATAGACTATATTTTGGAAGAAGAAGCCGTTAAACTTTTTGAAAAAATTGTTGACAGGTCTAGGCCTATTCGAAAAATAACCTATTATTTTGGAGAAGTTTATCCCGAAGAACAGGAATTTTATGACTTGTTAGTCGACAAAGAAAAAATTGACAAAAATAAAAAGAAAATGAAAGTGATTAACAGCTTAAATGATAAGTTTGGGAAAAATACAATTTTGAAAGGCATAAGTTATAGCGAAAAAGCCACAATGAAAGAAAGAAATCAGATGATAGGGGGACATAAAAGTGGAGAGGCGGAAAATGAATAGGCAAGATAGAGCAAAACAGTTCAATCCGTTCGACGCTCTTAAAGGGTTAAAAGAAGCAATTGAATTGGCAAACTTTAAGCACGAAAGAATTGAAAAGGGCGATATTTTGGAAGATAAAGTTGAAGAAATTTGTCAAACGCTCAATTCTTTGTGCTCCGATAGCATTGTTAATGTGCAATATCACGCAAATGAACATATTTTTGAAATAAAAGGATATGCGAAAATTGACTATATCAACAAATTTATTGCAATAGATGGCAAAAAAATTTTGTTTGATGATATTTTGGATATCAAAAAAATTAATTAAAAACAGGAAAATTGATGCAAAATTATAAATATTTATGCAAAAATATAAATTTTTATAAATTTTGTTGAATATTGCTTGCTTTTGATTTTTTTTTATTATATAATCATAGTGTAAGCGAAATGTGTAAGCGGAATTTTATGCAAATTTATGCAAAAAAACATTTTATTGTGTTGACTTATTTTCGTTTTATTTATATAATTTAAACGTAAGGAGAAAAAATGGGGCGAAATGAAACGGCGGTTTTATATATTGGCTCATCTAAAATTTCTGTGCTAATTGCAGAAAAGGGGATAAATAACACTTTTAACATAAAAAGTAGTGCTGAAGAAAACTATGACGGGTTTAGTAACGGAGCTTTTTTCAGTGAAGAGAGTTTTGTTAACGCAGTTAAAAATTGTTTGAAAAAAGCCGGCGAAAATTTGAGATATAAAATCAAAAAAGTCTATGTTTCGGTTCCAACAGAATTTTCCTATTGCGAAACAAAAGAAGTGAATGCCACTTTTCCAAAGCGAAAAAAGGTGAAAGATAGTGATATATATGAAATTTTCGATTCAAGCGGAAAGTTTGACGAAAATTGCTATGTGATAAATCGAAGTCCAATCTATTTTGTCCTAGACGACAATCGAAAGGTTTTAAATCCGGTTGGCGAAGTTACAAGCAAACTTAACATTTTGATTTCCTTCATTTTGACGGATAAAAAATTTATTAATTTAATTAACAACGCTTTAAGTGAAATTGACATTTATAACGTGAACTACATTTGCTCGGCACTAAGTGAAGCGTTATATCTAACAAGCCCAGAAATGCGTGATAGCGGTCTTGTTTTGATAGATTGCGGATACATAACAACAAGTGTTTGTCTTGTGAAAGGTGATGGTTTAATTGCCTTGAAAGCCTTTTCAATGGGTGGAGGTCACATTTCAGGCGACCTTTGCCAGTGTCTAAACCTAAGTTTCAATCAGGCCGAAAATTTAAAACGAAAAGTTGTTCTTAGCCTAGATGCTCAAGACGAAGATATTTATGAAGTGAATGTCGACAGCAAAATTCAACCTGTCTCT
The DNA here is from genome assembly GCA_964464025.1 of uncultured Christensenella sp. Lineage (GTDB taxonomy): Bacteria > Bacillota > Clostridia > Christensenellales > UBA1242 > UBA7868. The sequence continues at coordinate 4,409 of CAYXET010000017.1, forward strand.
GCTAAACTTGTGAACGAAATTATTCTTGCAAGATTAGAAATGTTTAGCGAAGTTTTCAATAAAATTTTAAATTCAAATGAATTTAATGTTTTGGGAAAAACCTATGTTCCAATTTTAATGACAGGCGGCGGACTAAATTATCTTAAAGGTGCAAAAGATTATTTAGAAAAGCAGATGGGAAAAAACATAACAAACATCGCACCAACTATTCCACAAATGAATAGACCTCATTTGTCGGACTTATTATCGCTATTAGATTTGGCGCTAACACAAGAAAAAAATATCAAAAAAAGTTTTTTTCAAAAGATTTTTAGAAGAGGGGAGAATTAAAAATGTTTAATGACGAAATTTCAGCAGTAGCAAAAATTAAGGTTATCGGAGTTGGTGGTGGCGGATGTAACGCCGTTAATCGAATGATTAACTATGAATTTAAAGGCCCACGTTTTTGTGCCCTAAACACCGACAAGCAAGCTTTGTTAACTTCAAAGGCCGAAGACAGAGTTCAAATTGGTGAAAAACTAACGAAAGGTCTTGGTGCAGGTGCAGATCCCGAAGTTGGAATGAAAGCCGCAGAAGAGAGTAAACAAGAGATTATGGATATTTTGGAAGGCACAGACCTTGTGTTCATCACGGCTGGAATGGGTGGTGGAACAGGAACAGGGGCAGCGCCAGTTGTTGCACAAATTGCAAAAGAAATGGGGATTTTGACCGTTGCAGTTGTAACAAAACCATTTGGCTTTGAAGGTTCAAGAAGAATGTCTCAGGCCGAAAAAGGAATTGATAACCTAAAAAAATATGTTGACACTTTGGTGGTTATTCCAAACGACAAACTTCTTCAAGTTATGCCAAAAGGCACAATGCTAGACGCTTTCCGCTATGCCGATGATGTTCTTCGACAAGGAATTCAAGGCATAACAGACCTTATTATCACACCAAGTTTAATTAACCTAGACTTTGCCGATGTTCGAAGTGTTATGAAAAATAAAGGTTTTGCCCACATGGGAATTGGAAAAGCAAAAGGCGAAAACAAAACTTTTGAAGCAGTTAAAAATGCCGTTTATAGTCCTCTTCTTGAAACTGAAATTAGTGGTGCAACAGGCGTGCTTATCAATGTTAAAGGTGATGTTGACCTTGCTTTGGAAGAAATCTATCAAGCCGTTGACCTTGTTAAAGAAGTTGTTGACCCAAACTGCAACATCATTTTTGGTGCGGGAATAGATGCTAATATGGACGATGAAGTTGAAATCACCTTGACTGCAACAGGTTTTGCAGGTGCAAGTTTTGAAAAATCATTAAGTGATAGCGCAAGCGAAAATGCAAACAAAAGTGATTATGAAAAGTTTATTAAACAATATAAAAACAGCAATGACCCTAATATAACTCTTCAAAACCCAAAGGCAAACGCTGCAAATGGATTGTATAACAAACCGCAACCACAACCGCAAGAAGAACCAAAAACAAGTCAAACACACTCGCAAACACGAGTTGAAATTGACAGTGACATTCCACCATTTTTGCGAAAAATTAAAGGAAAATAAATCAATTTTGTTGCAAAAAAATTGAAAAATAAAAAGAAATTGAAGTTGCAAAAATTAATTTAAACAGCAAGAATAAAATAAATCAAATTAAATTAAATTAAATTAAATTTATGCAACAAATTGAAAAAGAAAAAAATTTGGATAGCAATTGCAAAAAAGATGAAATTATTAAAATTTTTAAAATAAGATTATTATTAAGAACATTGTTAATTTATTCAATTTTTAAGTGTAAGATTGTGTTATGTTGATAAAAAATTAATTATTTTTGATTTTTAAAGATTTTAAAGATAAAAACTTAAAATGATTTAACATTTAATAAAATTAGTGAAAATTAGTTTAAAATTTTATGAAAATTGGTAAAAAATTAATGAAGTTTTATATAATTTTATGAAATTTTATGAAGTTTTATTAACTTGAAAAAATAACTGAATTTAACATATATTTTGTTAAATTTGAAGAAAAAATGAAATTAGAGAGGGAAAGTGATTATGAGAGAAAAAAGATATTATAAAAGTCAAGCAATATTTACAATTTTTTTTAGAAGTGACTTTGAACCAAGCATAATTGAAAAAATTCTTGGCGTTAAGGCAAGCAAAATGGCACAAAAAAGAAAAGCTACTCCAACTTCACTTAACCCAGAGGCACTTGGATATTTTCAACTTGCAACAAACATTGCTGCCGACCGTGAAACGCAAGCAGCAGTTGCAACAGTTTTGAGATGTTTTATTAAAAAAGAAGAAGAAATTTGCAAAATTTGCAAAGAAAATGACGGATATTGTCAACTAGATTTGTTCGTTATGCCAACTCGAAACAGTGAAAGCCCTGATATTATGCTTTCTCAAAATGTTATAAAACTTCTTGCCGATTTAAAAGCAAAATTTAATATGATTTTAGTTAACTAATTTTTAAAATTTGATATCTTAATATTTATAGTTTTTTACAACTAAAAATGAGAAAATTCGCGATTATTTCTCATTTTTTTTATTGTTTTTTGTTTTAAAATTATTCTATGTATGATAATCTACATAGAACAAGTTTTGGTTGATAATTTTATTATAAACTATTTTATTTTAATTTCTTTAAAAGCCGTTTTAAAGGCCGATATTAAAAAATTAAACATAATTCTATCAAGTGCTTTGGCAAGTGTCTTTTCACTTGTTTTACCCCTATTTTCAAGCCACGTTGCATTATCTTGTGTGTTAAAAATTTTGCTTAGTTTTTTAATTATTCTAATTTTAAAAAAATGGTCAAAGCCAAGAGAATTTTTTTTGTTTCACATCACTTTTTTGCTTTTAACTTGTTTGTTTGGTGGAGTTTGCTTGTTTTTGTTGCTTGCTTTTGACAAAAACTTTTCGCCACAAAACTATTGTTCCTATTCTCTTCCGCTTGGAGCAATTTGCGTGATTAGTTATTTTGTTATGATTGTTGTGAAAAATATATTTGCAAACTTTTATAAGAAAAAAACAATGAATAATTTTGTTTATGAAATTGAATTATTCAACAAAGAAAAAAGTGACAAAATATCGGCTTTTTTGGATAGCGGAAACACTTTGGTTGACCAAAATTTTAACAAACCCATAACTGTTGTTGATTTTTATGCCTTAAAAAACATTTTGAAAGATTTTTCGATAACGGATATAATTTTGAACAAAGAAAAAAAATTTCAGCAACAATTTAATAATGTTCACAAGCAAAATTCTTGCTCTTTGGGGCAAAATTTTAGCATTTTGGTGCTTGAAATTGATAGGATAGAGATATATTTTCAAAATAAGTTGCATAAAATTTATAACGCACAAATAGGGCTTGTTTTAAACAATTTTTCAAAAAATCTTGGCTATCACGCCCTTTTAAATCCTAACATTTTTAATTAAATATATTTAATATTTTTTGTTATTATATTCATCATTTTTGATTAAATATATCTAGTTTAATTAAATATATCTAATTTGATTAAATATATCTAATTTGATTAAATATATCTAAATATTTTAAGTGAACTTTTAAGATTGAAAAATATCGATAAAATTTATAATTTAAAAGGTGGGAAAAAGAAACCAACAAAAATAAAAGAAATTAACAAAAATAAAAGAAATTAACAAAAATAAAAGAAATTAACAAAAAAATAAAGGAAATTAGAGAAAATAAGAAAAAATAAAAATGCACGACTAAGATAAATGAGAGCAAATTTTTAAAAAACAAATGATAAAAATTTTATAATTAAATTATTAGTTAAATTATTAAAAAATATTAACAAAATATTAACAAAATATTAACTATATTTAAATTATTAAGTAAACTTTATAATTAAATTTTATGATTAGTTTTTTAGGAGAATAATATGAAATTTCCAGCAATTTTAAAGAAAATTTTAAATAATCTTTTTTGTTTTGATTTTAGTTTGGACAAAGATTATATTTTCTATCTTTGCTCAACCGAAGCCCTTCCAAGCCCGCTAAGCATCGAGGAGGAAAACTATTATGCAAAAATGTTAGTTGATAAATCGTTTGGCGAAGAAAACCGACTTTTTGCCCGTGATAAACTAATTGAACATAACCTTCGACTTGTTGTTTACATTGCAAAAAAATTTGCCAGCAGTGGGGAAAATTTGGAAGATTTGGTGTCGGTTGGCTCGATTGGGTTAATCAAAGCAATTAATAACTTTAATCTAGAAAAAAACATAAAACTTGCAACTTTTGCATCTCGTTGCATTGAAAATGAAATTTTAATGTTTTTGCGAAAACTTGTTAAAACACGGAATGAAATTAGTTTGCAAGAGCCTTTAAACACCGACAGCGACGGCAATGAACTTGTGCTTGGCGATGTTTTGTCTATGGAAAATGATAGTGTGACAAAAAATTTGGAAAACGCTTGCGAGCAAAAAATTTTGCTTGACCTTGTTGAAAAACTAAATTTTAGAGAAAAAGAAATTATCAGTTTAAGATTTGGCCTTTATAACTATGAAGAAAAAACTCAAAAAGAAGTTGCCGATATGCTTGGAATTAGCCAAAGTTATATTTCTCGAATTGAGAAAAAGATTATTAACAAACTAAAAAAGGAAATTGTGAAACTAATTTAGGGCTTTGTGAATAATTAATTTTTGTTTGGACATTATATTTTTACGTTTTTGGTGGAGGAAACTATGAAATATAAAGTCGAAATTTGTGGAGTGAACACCGCAAACCTACCAAAGTTGAAAAATGAAGAAATGGATGAACTTATGATAAAAATTAAGCAAGGTGACGAAAATGCAAAAGAAATTTTTATTTGGGCAAATTTAAGATTAGTGTTGTCGATTGTTCACCGTTTTTCCTATAAAAATTCTAATCCCGATGACCTTTTTCAGGTTGGAACAATAGGACTAATTAAGGCGATAAATAATTTTGACACAAGTTTAAATGTTCGCTTTTCGACATACGCCGTGCCTATGATAATTGGCGAAATTCGTCGATTTTTGCGTGATAATAATGCTTTTCGTGTGCCAAGGTCAATTCGTGACACTGCCTATAAAATTATGCTTTGCAAAGAACAATTTTTGAAAGAAAACAAAGCCGAGCCAACTTTGGAAGAAATTTCAGAAAATCTTGGGATTAAAGTTTGCGAAGTGGCTTTTGCTTTGGATAGCGTGTCCGAGCCGGTCAGTTTGTCGTCGCCAGTATATTCCGACGGAAGTGAAACTGTTCGGGTTATGGACCAAATTGGCGATAGCAAAAATAATCAAGACGAGTGGATAGAAAATTTAGCCTTGAAAGATGCATTAAAAAAATTGAACAAGCGTGAAAAACAAATTCTTCTTTTAAGATATTATCTTGGAAAAACCCAAATGGAAGTCAGTGAAGAAGTGGGAATAAGCCAAGCGCAAGTTTCTAGGCTTGAAAAAAACGCAATAGAAATTATGCGGAAAAATGTTTAGAATTATATTGTCGGCTCGAAATTTTCAAAAATAACATTGTCACAAAATTTTATCAATTTCAAATATTCCTCTTGATTTTTAACTGTCCAAGCAAGAACAGGAAGAGCACATTTGTTGCAATATCTGTTCGGAAGATTTTCGGCGTTATAACTTATAAAGTGCGGGGAAGAAATTTTGTTTAATCTAAGTTTTTTTAGAAGCACTTTTTTAATGAAACTTAAATCTTCGCCTTTAAAATAGCTTGATAGCTGCCCACGAATAACTTCGGGGGCATTATTTTTGAACCACTCTAAGGTGAATGGATTGAAACTTTGAATGGCAAATTCGCCGTTATATCCTTTTAAAATTTCATACACTTTGCTCTCTATTTCACCAACTCTTAGAGTGTTTTTTATTTCAATTAAAAGTGGAGTTTGACCATTAACAACTTCCAAAACTTCTTTTAGAAGTGGAATTGAATAGTTTGATTGCAACACCTTTAAGTCTTTAATTTCATTATATGTGCAGTTTGAAACATATTTGTCAATGCCACATAGTCTGCTTAGTTTATTGTCGTGCAACACAACAATTTCGCCGCCAGAAAGCATCTGAACGTCTAGTTCAATTGCATAATTGTGTTCAATTGCTCGTTTAAACGCACCAATTGTGTTTTCAGGATTTTCTTCGTTATGAAAACCGCGATGAGCAATTAGTTTGTCGGTTAAAAAATTTAAATTTTCTTGCATAATATGTC
>CAYXET010000018.1:0-10316 GCA_964464025.1 uncultured Christensenella sp.
AGTCTTGAACTATTTTATCACCTTTATGGGGAATTGTCCTAACATATTCAACAATTCTTTTAAAAGAAATTCCATTTTCTAGCGGTTTTCCATAAATTTTTGCATAAGCCCTGTCACCTTCAACATAGGAAGAAATATAGATTGGATAATCTGAAATATTTTTAAAACGCAAATCCGCCGTCCCTTCGTTAACCATCGCATCTAAACTCATTTCAACATAGCCAACCGGAAGAGTGTGCTTGTGGACTTCATCAATTTGCGTGCCACTTAGCAAAAGAGCGTTATAAAGCGTTGTTGATGCCTGACAAATTCCCCCACCAATTCCTTCAACATATTCGCCATTCACAATCACTATTGCACTTTGATAACCCGTCTCGGCCGTTTGTGGGCCAGTAACTTCATTAAAACTAACCTCTTCGCCCGCCTCAATAACTTTTCCGTTGAATTTTTCTAGCGCCAAACTAACGTTGTGTTTTCTTCCACCCTTGCTTGTTGAAAGGTCGGTTGAAAATTCACCAAGCAAACTCAACTTGTCTTTATAATAATTTTCATCAATTTCCGGCAAAACTTCACTCAGTTTCAGTTCAACACAAATGTCAGATGAGTTTTTAAATTGTTTTTCAATTTCATTATATAGTTTTTCTTCGTCCAAAACAAGTCCATTTTGACTTTTTGATATTTCAAAAACACTCTTTGTTTGAGGCTTAAAAGCAACAACACTATCCACAGGTTCCTTTTCAATTTCGCTTTTAATTTCGTTAACTTTTTCATCAAAATCTACAAAAATATAATTAAATGCAATATCATAGTTATATCCTTGCTTAGAAATGATATCAACATTGTTTTTTGCATCATTTTGAAGACTAACATAGCGATAGGCATCATCAATTATTGTGTGAATTTTTGTGTTCACTTTAAGATTAGTCGAGTCATATTCCCATTTTTTGTCTTTATATGTTAAAGTTAATTTAATCTTATCAATTTTTTCTTTCAATTTTTCGTTAACCTTGCTTTCGGCCTGTGGTTTTGTTAACCCTTTAACATTCACTCCACTAATAATCACATTTTCTTCAAAAATGTGTTTGCTTGTTGTTTGTGAAGTAAAAACTTGCACGGCAAGAACTATTAATAAAATCGACAAAATAATCGAAGTTATTATAACCAAAACATTCAAAACTTTGTTCATCTTCATAAAAAATACTACTCCTTAAAAGTAGTATGTTTTATAAAAATATTTTTATGTAATAAAATCAGAAAAGCAAACTTAGTTCCAAAAAACGGACTGGCCAAGTTATTCATCACCCGAAAAATCAACGCTTGAAATTAGTGTAGTTTCAACGGGCGAATCTAAAACCACTTTGTTAAGTTGTTTTTGAATTTTTTGTGTTTTTTTAGTTGCGTCCATAATTGTTCCGCTAGCCTCGTCAATTTTCTTTTGAGTTTTTGTTAGAAGTTCAACAAAAGCAACAAATTCTTTTTTAAATTGACCAAGCAAAGCCCAAATCTCACTTGTCCGTTTTTCAATTGCAAGAGTTTGAAAGCCCATTTGCAAACTGTTAAGCAAAGCCGACAATGTTGTTGGCCCACAAACAATAATTCGATAATCTCGTTGCAATGTTTCAATAAGTCCGTCTTGCCTTATTGCTTCGGAATATAGCCCCTCGGTTGGCAAATACATAATTGCGAAATCTGTCGTTTTTGGAACAACGATATATTTTTCATTAATTTTTTTCGCTTCTTCCTTAATTCTCCGAACGAGTGCTTTTTGCAATTGTGCACTTAACACACTATCTCCTGCGTTTTCAGCTTCTATAATTTTATTATAATCTTCAACCGGAAATTTTGCATCTATTGGCAAAAGAACAATTTCCTTATCTTTTCCAGGAAGATTAATCACAAAATCAACACGTTTATCGTCTTTTATTGTAACATTTGCGGCATATTGATAGGGCGATAACATTTGATTAAGCAAATTTCCAAGTTGGACTTCACCAAATGTTCCACGAGTTTTAACATTTGTTAGCACCTTTTTTAGGTCTCCAACACTGCTTGCCAATGTTCGCATTTCCCCAAGCCCCGAACTAACGCTTTCTAGTCTTTTCGAAATCAATTCAAAACTTTCATTCAATCTTCGCTCTAAACTTTCGTTTAATTTTTCATCAACAGTCATTCTCATCTGGTCAAGTTTTTTCTCGTTACTTTCTCTTAGGTTTGTTAAGCCGACTTCCAAAACGCCGTTGTTTTTTTCTAGTCTTGCTTCTATACTATTTGTTAAGTTACTAAGTTGCTTGTTTAAGTTTTCTAGTCTTTCAAGTTGGTTTGCCCCAATTTGTTCCAAACTTTTCACAGTCGACCCGCTATAAGTTTTCATAACATCACTAATTGTTTGATTATATGCCAAAATCGTGCCCGAAAGCTTTTGAAAATCTTCGTTTAACTTGTTAAAATTATCATTTTCAATCACAAAAGGCTTGTTTGAAGAATTTCGACGCATCATAATCATAAAAACAACATTTACAATTACAAGAATAAATATTAAAATTAATAATATAATTAAAATTTCCATAATTAATTATAACATAAAAAAATAAAAAAAGACATATAAAAATGCCTTTTTATGTTAATTTTGTTTTAATTTTTTCTTTCCATTCTGGGCTATAATCGTCTTTCCATTCTTCAACCGCTTCGGTGGTTGCTTGGATAGACTCGACATAAAGTTTCATTTCATAGTTTTTTCCTTGATATTTTTTGTCAAGCCCCATTCCAACTGAAAAATTTAATTCCAGTCCATTAATTTCCGCGCCCGATGCCAACACTTGATTATAATAAAAACTTCCGCTAACAGTTCGGGTGAAATTTGAATTGTTAATACTAAAAATCATATAGTTCTCATCAATAACCCCGCCAACATAAAATTCTAGCCAAATCCTTAAAACACAACTTGTCGAATTTTGCGGATTTTTGATGTTTAAAACTCTTTTTGCAGTTTCCCCCTGAATCACCTCTTCCGGAGTGAGAACAATAGAATCTCCCCCAACAATTTCTATATCCAGTTTGTGTTGCTTAAATTGAATTATACCGCCACTTTCCAGTTTATCCCCCATCAACGCATAAGAAATGCCCACACTAGCAAAAATGAATAGTGAAAAAATTATTAAAATTATTATCGCAATTTTTTTTGTGTCTATTTTAGTTTTTGTCATATTTCACCTCTACCAATCTTGTGGCAAACTTGTTGTTTGATATATTGCAGGAATTAGATATATGCTCACAGTTTGCCCACGATAGTTGCTTGGAATGTTTTCGGCAAAACAAATTTTGCTAAAAAATTCAATTTCGCTATCCTTTTCCATTGGGTCAATAAGATAGTAGTAATTTCCTTGTTTTTGCCAAACTTCTTTATCAAACTCAAGATAACACGCTTCGGTTGGATTGTCTCCAATTGTTGGTGTGCTGTCTAGTGAGTTTGACCAACTAATTCCAACTTCAACTCGAACACTGCCCGCAATATTGTTCCCAAAAGTTGAAAAACTAACTGAAATATTCTCTTCCGCTTGACCACTAAAACTTATGTTTCTTAGTGAACTTTTGTCGTTTGTGTTGATACTATATTCAATTTTCAAAATTGGCAAAACACCATTTGAAATTAATGCTTTTTTATAGCCAAAATATGCCGACGAAACGTGAACAATCAAACACGAACAAATCACCACAAAAAGTGTAATTATGGATAATAAAATTTTAGATTTTGTTTTTTTCAACTCCTATTTCTCCTTTAAAATAAAAACTCTTGTGTAAATCAATTTTGAAAATAGATAGTATGTTGATATTATCAAAACAATAAGCATAATTCCCAAAATATTAAACGAGCCATTTGAGATAATTAAGTTTTTTATGCTATAAATCATTCCGCCAAGATAGGGTATAGAAAACAAAACCTTTCCTTTAATTTGGCTTTCTGTTATGTTTTCGTCTTTTGTTACACTAGGGTCAAAAGCTGGTTGTTGCGAAGTTGTAACCGTTCTAGCTTCTTTGTTAATTTCAACAATTTGGTGAGTAACATAGTTGTTTCCCGAACGCGACCAAGTGATGAAATCACCAACTTTTAGTTCATCAAAATCAACTTTACAATCAATTGCTAAGCTGTCAATATGAATGTATGGCTCACTGCTATATCCACGAACAATAAATCCGCGATAGCCTAGGAAATATCCACAAAACGCAGTGATTATTATCCCAAAAACAAGGGCAAAAACTACGCTTTTAAAAATTTGCGCCTTTTTGTCATATTTTTTATACACTAATTTAAAATCGTAGTTTTTCATTTTGCTCCTTATTTTTCACTAAAATCTATCGTTCCCTTTCCGTCTGAAGAGAAATTAATTATCCAAATATAATCTGAATTTTGATTTTCATTTGTTAAACTTTCGTGAATTTCCATATCATATTCTGTTATTTCTTTGTTGCTTTCCAAAGCCAAAACCCCGTCATAAAGTTTTGATGCTTGGGTATACGAGTTAAACAAACAATAGTTGTTGTAAATTTCGTTATTATAGTTATATCCAATAATTTTCCCTAATCCACAACTAATTGTGTTGTTTTGTTGCAATAGTTTAATTTCGATACAGTTGTTATAACACATTGCATTTTTGCTGTTTTGACCAACCAATCCACCAATATAAACTGTTTTTGTATTTGTCACTTGCGAGATATCCATAACCCCGTTTGTTTCACTATTAAAATCTATGTTTCTAACAAGACAGTTCGAAATTATTGCTCCGTCATTGTTATAAGCACTAATTCCACCACCTGCACCAAGAAGGTCTTCGTTTGCAGAAAGATAGTTTTCGCACACAACATTTCCATAGCACTTAACAAAGTCTATTGTTCCATAGTTATTTGCACAAACTCCGCCACTAACGTTTCCATACACAGTTGCCGAAGTTTCGCAGCCAACAATCAAGCCACGGTTTTCTGAACAAATTCCGCCTGAATATCTCTTTGTTTTGTCGGTCGGGTCAATGGTTGCAGTTTCAACTTTACATTTTTTTATTATGCCATAGTTAACACCAACAATTGAACCTGAGTGAACAGATTTAATTGAAGCACCAACGTCGGCCAAAATTTGTGATGTTGAACTAATTTGCGAATATGTTATTGTTATGTTACTAATAACACCGCTTGAATAGCCCGCAACAACACCAACATAACATCCACCAGTGATTTTTGCTGAATCGAATTGAACGTTTTCAACTTCTGAAACGTAGTTCGTTGAAGTGGCTGTTCTAACGCCATCAATCACTCGATCGTCAACAACTGTTCCTTCATCCATATATCCAAGCAAGCCACTATATGTAACGTTTTCTGAGATGTTAAGATTAGTAATTATGTGTCCATTTCCAACAAGTTTCCCAATGAAAGGATTATTTTCATTGAAAAGTGGATTTATTGCTTTTGTGATTACTATATCAGTTTTAACGCTATATGTTGCAAAGTTATTATATTTAATATTTATTAAATCATCTTCACTTGAAATAATATAAGGTTCTTCATTCGTTCCATTTCCGGTTGAGAATGTGTCAAATAAATAGTTATCACAACGTCGTTCTTCCGACGCAAATGTTTGCCCGCCCTCGCTTGAAACAAGCGCGTAAGCACGAATTACAACGTCGTAGTAATAGTTTACATCTGTCAAATTATAATATTCCTTGCCTTGAAGATAAATCAAAGCGTGGTTTTCATTATATACACTATCGTCGGCACTTGTTAAATCTCGTCGATTAATTGAAAGGATATAGCCGTTCGCATCGCTTGAACCCGTCCAAGTGATTTTCCCGTTAGTGATTGTCAAGTTGCTCACTGGATCTGGTCTTGTGATTGTGATTGTGTTGCTTTCGTCTGAATTAATATAAGAATTTTCACCAAAAGCCACAACATTTAGCTTAAAGTTTGCGTTTGATTCAAACGATTTAACTTCCTTTCCAGCATAAGTTAACGTTCCGTCAGCTTCTTTTGTGCATTCTGTTGCAAGCACAAGAATGTTATTATTATAATTGTCAACATAATATTTAATTTCTTCAAACTTAATTGTTGAACCCGGTGCACTAACAACACCCGAGAATTTTGTCTGCTCATTGTCAATATATTGAACAATGTTTAATAACACTTTTTCAATTCCTGTGTTGTTTGAGTCTGTCCATTTAAGGTTTAGGCCATCGTTAATATTTAAATTTTCAAGTGGCTGTAATTTCTTTATGCTTGCTGAAACAATATTGCTGTTTGTGAAATTATATTCACCGCCCTCATTTTCATTTCCAATATTTCGAAGAGATATTAGATATGTTCCACTAGCAAAAGTTTTGTCTAACTTATAGGTTGTAACGCCGTCTTCCAAAACATATTGTCGTTTATTTCCGTCTTTTTCTAACGTCAACTCAATTCCATTAGGGCTAACTTTTGTGTTTGGTTGAAGCCCTGCAATGTCACTTTTTGACGGGTTAGTCCAACAAAGAGTGCCGTTTTCAATTCTTATATTTTTGATAGAACCAAGTTTTACAACATTCACCAATCTCGCTTCGTTACTATTCAAATAATAGCCGTCGTCGCCAAGTGTTTTTATTGAAAGTGTATAGATATTGCTTGGAACTTCACTTTCCGATTTATCACTTATCAAAAATGAAATGCTATCGGTGATTTCCGAATATATGCTTATTTCACGGTTTAAGTCTAGTTTATATTTTACAATTGAACTTTCGTCTCTTAAATAGTTTTCAACTTCAACTTCATTCCAATAAATTTCGCCGTCTAGCACATAAATTTCTGTTGTTTCGCCAAGTTTTTGTGCAACAAACTCTTCCGAAACATTACTTGTTAAATAGTTTCCTTTTCCAACAGCCTCAAAAGATAGATTATATTCACCTTTTCCATATTGTTGTTCTAATTCAAACAAAATTTTATTTCCGTCTAAATTAAAGTTAGAACTAATTTTTCTGTTAGAACCATTAATTTTTAGGTTATAATAGTCAACACCAGTGTTTCCGTTAATAATTTGCATCACAATCAAACCTTTTTCCACACTAATTTTCTTAGGTGTTTCAAGTTTTGTTGCAAGACAATTCCCCGCACTTGTTGTTAAGCTTTTCAAAATTGTTGTTTCGTCTTCGTCAAGACTGGCACCAAGAGCAGTTATTCTAAACTCATAATTCCCGCTTTCAAGATAGGTCATTTTGTCTGATTTTAATTTTGCATCATATTCAAATATAGATTTACTCAAAATAAATTCATCAAAAGCTTCACCTTCAAAAAGCACTTCAAGTTTATATAAAACCGCGTTGCTTGAACTTGTCCACACAACTTTTCCGCCACTAATTTCAAGTTTTGGCGTTTCCAAAATTTCAAAACTTATTTCTTTCGAACTTAAACTTTGAAGATAATTTTCTTGTGTAGTTTTTGCTAAAATCACATAGCAATAATTTCCAGCAGCACCATTAAGATGAGAATAAATGTCAAATTTTAACGTTTCATTTGCATTTATCACTGCAACTGGTGTTGAAGTGAAATCAAAAGTTTTCACGCCGTTAACAAGCGTTTGCTCATAAATCGAATAGGTTTCAGCGCCAATAATTGCGCTCCATTCAATAATTCCATTTCTAATAACCGGTTTAACAGTTTCAAGTCTTGTTAAAGTAATTGCTTCGCATTCTTCGCTTTTAATGGCTTCTCCGCCCGTTGCGATATCCAAAAGGTCAGGCAAAGCCACTTTTATTGCACTAATTGTGAATGTTCCAGTGCAATTGTCTGGCAATGTTCGACTTTTTCCTTTAAATTTCGATATCATTGTGTATGCCTTTGTCAAATTATTCATATCCCCGCTTGACGCAAGGGCAACTAGGTAACTAAAATCTTGCCCGGCAGCCAAAACATCGTCATAAATAATTTTTCCGTCTTTAACAAGCAAATATGCACTGTTAGAATAGTTGTTTGAAGAATCAACAATAGTCACAACTCCATCAGAATATTCTAGGTCTGTAACCGGACTTATTTTTGTTATGCCACTTAGTGTTTGTTTATCAAAGCCGTCAATATAGAAAACTTCTTTCCCATTAGTTTTTTGTTTTAAGCTGCTTTTAATGCTTCGAATTTCAAAACTATATGTGTCTGGGGTTAAGAACGTTGTGTTTATTCTATAAACTTTTTTGTTCATCTTCGAGTCGTGCAAAACAAGCAAGTTGTCTAGGGATAAAATTTTTATATTCTTCTCACCCAAAGAGTTTGTATAGGTTAATTCAAACAATTCGGAGTTGTCTCCGCATTCAAAGAATAATTCATTCAAATATAATCTCCCATTTGCGGTTAAACTTGTGTCTTGAAGATCAATCAATTTTGTTGCCTTAAAGTTTTTAGGGCTTTGCAAAATATTCACATAAATACTATTTGACTCGTCATATAACTTAACACTAACCAAATTCAAATTTCTAACAAAAGCTATACTAGATGAAACTGGAATAATTTTTATTTCCACAACATCTGTGATATTTTCATATTCAGTGTCGAAAACTGCACGAATAAATTCTTCCAAATCAAAAGTAACTTCTCCGCCACTATTATCTAAACATTGATAACTTTCTAGCGCATCAAGGTTGCTGACGGTAATTTCTTTGTTCGTATAATACACTTTGGCTTGATAACTATCCGCCCCACAAGAAGTGAATGTAACTGTGTTGCCAACAAGGTCAAGGTCAATAATTTTTTCTGTTAATTCTTGTTCTAAGGAAATTTCGTTAGACAAGTTTTCGCTTGAAGTTTTATTATATTTTGCCCTATCAACTTCATTTTCAACAACCGAACCACTAAAAGCAACACAAATTTTAATTTCTCCACTAAATCTATTAAAATTATCAACTTGATTGATTATAGTAGAAAGATAATCGTTCATTGAAAAATATATTTTCTCTTGACCGCCAATGGTTTTTAGTTTGTAAGACGACAAACTTGTGACATTTGCTTCTGCGCTATACGAGCCACACTTAAATTTTAACATATAACTAACACTGCCATTTGTTGAAAAAGAAACTTCGTCGTCAACTCTCTCTAGGTCTTCAATTCCTTTTTTTAGTTTAAATTCAATTGATGTCGACCTATCGCTGTCAAGATAATATTTCCCGCCTTGTTGATAGCCAACATAATAAAATCGAAGTTCATAAATTTTATCGTCTTCAATTTTTAAACTATCAAGTGTAGAAATTTGTTCAAACTCTGTTTCTCCAACTGCTCTAAATTCATATTTCACACTTGGCTTTGTTGAAGAAATTGGATTAATAATTGCATTTTCCACTTTCAATGTTTCGGTGTTATTGCTAATTTTTTCAAAAACAACTTCTTCGGTGTAGTTGCTAATAACATAATTTCTTTCGCTTGGATAATATCTCAACTTCACTCTATATTCTTCGCCCGCAACAAAGTCGGTGATATTGCTAACTTTAAAATCCGTTTCCGAACTTTTATATGTTGTTTGACCACGATTAGAATTCACAACAACTTCTACTTGCGCACAATTTGCAATTTTTTCATACTTAATTTCACCGTTTTCAAAAGTTGCTTTTTGTGTTGACGGAAGTTTATAAAATTCCAGAATTTCACTTCGGTCACTTGTCAAATATCCTTCACTATAACATGTAACATAAGTTCGATAGGTCCCCGCCGGATAATTTTGACTTTGCATATCAACTGTTGCTTGCTTAAAATCAACTTTATTCGTTAGGTTATTAATTGAAAAAATCTCATTAATCTTTGATTTTTCATTAGTTATCACAACATCAATTTTTGTGACAACAGAGTTCACTTTAAATGTCAAATATCTGTTTTCTTCAATTGTTGCAAGTTCATTTTTTGCAAGTTTTATAACAGAAAGGCTTGAATATTCACTTGTAATTGTGTTTTTCCCGTTTCCAACGCTTGCAATTTCCAAATTATATGTTCCCGCGTTATAAGTTTTTTGCGTTGTTGAATTGAATGAATAACTTGTAATTTCGCTAGAAATTTGAAAGGCATTCCCATCATTAATTCGAAGTTTATATGCTCCAATGTTCTCTTTTGCATCCCAAACAACAATTCCGTCATAAACTCTCATCACAGGTGCTGAAAGTTTTTCAATCTTCAACCCCTCGCCTTCGTTGCTCGACAAAAACTCTTTGCCGTTTCCTATAACTTTTAATTTATAGATATATTCTCCCGCAAGAAGACTATCTTCTTCGGTGTCAATTTTTAAAAAGTTTGTTTGACTTGTTTCACCAACAAAATTATATGCTTTTGCGTCC
>CAYXET010000019.1:0-9678 GCA_964464025.1 uncultured Christensenella sp.
CGAAGCAGTAACAAAACGTTTTGGTGTCTATCCAAACCTAATTTTAAGCGGACACTTCCATGCCGATGTAAACGGAAGATACACTTTGGAAGTTCCTGTGTATAAAAATGGTGTTTTAGTTTCAACAAAAACGCAAGATTTAATCATCGAAAGTGCCCCTGCACTTCAAGGCGATAGCGAGTTTGGTGCGGCAAATAATATGCCAACAACAAAAACAAATGTTAACGCGTTCGACATTAGTTTTAAGAAAAACCCATACTACAACGCACAAAATCAATTAACTGAAAGCCCAATAATTTGGTCTGTTAACAAATTCCCAATTTTAAAAGCAAATTCAGACGAACTTTCAATGCCTGCCAAGGAATATTTGGCAAGATATCACGAACCTCAAGACTTGAAAAATCAAATTGAAAAATTCGTGAATGGGAAATCACTTAACTTATCCGAACTTGAAAATAACGTGAAAAAAATTGCCGAGGAGGTTAAAAGTTTATAATGGAACAATATGGAAAGAAAGGTCCTTTTAATAATGCGATGAAGGAAAATTATATCCTAGAAAAATTTTATGAAGAAAACTTTCAAAAAAAAGATGCCGAAGTTTTGGAAAACTATAAAGCAAGCAAAGTTAACCTTGCTCGAAACGAAGTTGTTGAAAATTTAGACATTGCTTCGGTTGACGACTATGTTCGAAACGCAAACAAAGATTTAAGAATTGTTTCAAGCGAAACAATAACATTAAGCAAACAAGAACAATGCCTAAACTTGGTTTTCTATTGCTCAACAAACTATTTCGACATTGAAAACCCACAAAAAGGAATATGTAGCGGGAAAAATGAAGAAATTTTGGCAAACCTTGCCGACCTTAATCCAAACGGGAAAACAGCTGTTATCTTTGGCGGAAATCTTTTGGGTGAAGAATGGCAAATTAAATATTTAAAAAATGCAAGAATAGAAAACAATAAAGCAATATATTTTGGAATTAACAAACGAAAATATCGACTTAACAAAGATATTAGAAAATTCTTTAAAATGGGCGAAAAACTCGGTCTTGACCTAGATGTTTATCTAATGCGAGGAAATCAAGAAAAAGCCATTTTGAAAGAGCTAAATCGAGACGTTATGGGCGAAGTTTATGAAGAATTGAAAGACAAATATGTTAACGGGAAAAATTCAAGACTTCACTATCTAAACGGCGAAAGTTTAACGTTAAACATTACAAAACAAAACAAAAACAAAAGTGTGTTCAACGCAACAATTGGTTTGCAAACAAATATGACAAATAAGTCATTAACGGCAAGTGGAGATGTTCGTGCAAATTTCAAAACAAATGGAGTTTTGCCAAGTGACGTTTGTTTTGTGTGCAACGGAAATTATGCCGGAAAACTAGGCGACAACATCTATCACGTTTCAGGGCAATCAAAATATGCACGAACAACAAGGTCAACAACAACAAACACGCAAATTGCACCAAAAAACTATAATGTTTTCACACTTTATGTTGAAGGAAACAAAGAATTAACTGTTCAAGAAGGTGGCGCAAACATTTTCCCTGAGGGTCTAGAAATTCAAAACGAGCTATACAAAGAATCTAAGAAAAGAAAATATCTTTTGGAAGCATGTAGCGATTTTATTGAAAATCAATTGAAAAAAATCAAGTTATCATCTGAAGATGTAACAAAATAGTGGAGGAAATTATGGATTATATTTGTGAATGTTGTGGAAAAGAACTAAACAAAGAATTTAACTTTTGCCCATATTGCTCTCGTGCAATAAGTGAAGAAGCAAAAAAGCTTGAAGACACAAAAATGATTAACGCAGGTCTTGTGATGATTGCAGGAATTCTTCCTAGCATTGAAGATGAAAAAAGTTTGAAAGTTTTGCGTGATTATATGAATAAAGTTGGAAAGAAATAGAAATTTTGTTTAATACATCAAAAAAAATAAAAATAACTAATTTTAGATTATTAGTTATTTTTTTATTATTTTTTTAATTAATTTGTTTTTTTATAAATTTTTTAAATTAAATTGTTTTATAAAATTAATAAACTTAATAAAAATATTTATAAGTTAAAAATTAACAAAAATATAATTATACATTTTTCAAAGTATAGTTTTTACATATAAAAGTATAATTTTTACATATAATTGATGTTTTTTAGCAAAAAATTTTGCTACTTTCTATTTTTTGAAAATTCGCACCCGCAATAGTCTTGGCGATACAGCCCAAGTTGCTTGCTAAATTCAATACTTTTTTTATATCCGTCTTCTTTTTTGAAATCACCAACCAAAAATTTAACCCCATATTTTTCACTAAGCCTAAGGCCAATAGTGTTTAATTTTTCGCTATTTTTGTGCGGACTAACTGAAAGTGTGGTGGAAAAATAGTCAAAGCCGTTTTCTTTTGCAAATTTTGCAGTTCGGTCAAGCCTAAGAGCAAAACAAACGTCACAGCGTTTGCCTCCTTCTGGCTCGTTTGTAAGATTTTTTGTTAGCGAATAAAATTCTGAGTTATCATATTCAACTTGCACAATTTCAATTTTGTTGATATTTTTTTCATTAAAATTTTTAACAACTTTCTTTTCTTCTCCAAGCCGTTTCAAAAATTCTTCATTTGTGTCGATATTTGGATTAAAATAGAAAATTGTTATGCAAAAATAATCCCTAAGCCTATCCAAAACACTTGTGGAGCAAGGGCCGCAGCAAGAGTGTAACAAAAGTTTTGGTTTTGTGGTTAGTTTCCCAATTTCTTCTTTCATAAGATTGTTATAATTAATTTTGTTCATACTAAATTTTAACACAAATTTCAAAGAAAATCAATAATAGATAAACTCTTGACAAATTTTTAGTTTTATCCTATAATTAAAGAAAAAAGGAAGATTATTATGAATTTAAAAGATAATGAAATCATTGAAAAACTACGTAAATTAAGTTATAAAGATGAAATAAACGGGAAAACTTACTATGTCCTAAACGACATTGTAAAGGAACTAGACATTGCAACCGAGCCATTTGCAAAATGGTGCGCCTATAATGTGATGCTAAAACTAAAAGCAATTTCCTATCCAACTGCAAAATCTTTTATGGTGCGAAATAATGGCGAAATCTACGACCTAAGTCCGGTTGGCTTAATGTTCACAGTTGCCGAAATTGCAAAACAAACACAAAAAGAAGAATATAAACCTCGTGCACGAAGAATTGCACAAATAATAAAAGACAGCCAAAAAGTTTTCTATCCAGAAATGAGAGTTATTCTTCGAAAACAATACACTTTTGTCACAAAAGAATTTCGAAGCAGAATTAAAGAATTGATCAGCGAAAATGCAAGTTTAAAAGACCAACTAAGGTCGTTATATTCAATTATAATCAAAAGTTATTATAGTTTGAAAGAAGCAAAATCAATCAATGTTATCAAAACAGGAAAGGAAACTGGGAACTATCTTGATTATATTACTTGCAAAGAGTTGCAAGATTTGATTGATGTTCAACAAAAAGTTTTGGAACGCCTTGACAAAAATCCAAAAGGAAGAATTGAAGAATATATTCACAAACTATGTTCTGAAAAAAGAATGAGTTTCTACACCTTCTATGCCGATTGTTATCCAAAACAATATTGCCCACACACCTTAAAACCTAAAAAAGGATATGAGAAATTTATTGAACTATTAAATGAATATGAGTTAAACGCAAAAAATCTTAACAAAGATGTTGACAATTTGTCGTGTTAGAAATTGTGTTGATTTGCGATAAATCATAACTAGTTCACGCACGAATTTGTGCAACTTTTGAAACAGAGTTTTACTCGCTAAATGAATAATCCATCAGTTATAAAAGTGACCCCTACGCGATTCGCTTGAATATATTGGTGGATTTTTAATTTAATTTAATTTAATTTATTCTATTCTATTCTATTCTATAATTTTTAAATATATAAAAAGGGAGTAGATTATGAAAAATGAGTAAAAAAGTTAGAAAAATTGATAATATCCGTGTTAGACGCTAAATTGTTAAATTATAAACTTTGGAAGCTAGGTTAGCCAGCATAATCTAACTTTTTTGTATAAACTTTATTTTATTGTTCAAAATTTGTTTAGAGGAATTTTGTGGAACAAAAATATATAGAAAAAGTTAACAAAAATAAAGGAATTTTTAGTTTTTTTAGAAAGTTTATAAGGGGAACATAGGATGTTAGATGTCTTAAAAGTTGTTGTTTTGGCTTTGGGGGCGTTTGTTACACTTTTTTTGATTGCAAAATTTCTTGGGAAAAAGCAAGTTGGTGAACTTGATTTCATTGACTATGTTGTTGGGATATCAATCGGGTCAATTTCGGCCGAAATGGCCACAAACACCGCCGATAAGCCATTCTATCACTACATCATCAGTATGCTTGTCTTTTTTGTGATGACATTAATTGTTGATTTTTTGGCAACGAAAGCAAGTTTTCTTAAAAAATTTTTCAAAGGAACTCCGCTGGTGATTATAAAAAACGGAACAATAGATTTTGATGAACTTAAAAAAAGTAAACTAGACATCAACGACCTAACGGCACTTGCCAGAAGCAAAGGTTTTTTTGATTTCAGTTTAATAGCCTATGCAATTTTCGAAACCGATGGCTCGCTTAGCATTCTTCCAAAAGATGAACAAAAAATTCTAACAAAATCCGACATAAAGTTTAAAATTAATCACGTTTTTCTTCCACAAAATATTATTGTTGACGGCGATATCTCAAAATTTTCGCTTAAAAGTTTAAATAAAACTGAAGAATGGGTGAAAAAAAGATTGAATATTTCAAATAAAGAAGACCTAAAAAACATTCTTCTTGCCGTTTATAACGAAGAAAAAGATAGTTTCACAATTTGGATAAAAAAATAGAATATAAAAAATAGAATATAAATAAAAATTGTAAATAACTAAAAATATTTGCAATTTTTTTATTTTTTGCTATAATTTTTATGTTATAATTAAATAAAATGACGAATAATTTGAATTTTTTTAAAATTTTGTGATATTGGGCTAAATTTAAACTAATAGTGAACAAAAATTTTATAGTTATTCGATGATATTTAATTAGAAAGAAATTATCAACTTAAAATGAAAACAGTTTTATTGCTGTGGAGGAATTATGGATAAAAAGCAAGAATTTATAAAAGTTTATAAAGATAACATAAAGCGAGAAGGTGCCGACGAACTTTTAAAGTTTTTGGAAGAGTCCGATTTTTTTTCGGCACCGGCGTCAAGCAGATTTCATTCAAACAAGCAAGGCGGGCTTGTTGAACATTCTTTGAATTGCTACTATCGTTTCAAAAAAATTTTAATTAGCGAGTTTGGTGAAAACTATTCAAACAAAATCAGCGAAGAAAGTGTGGCGATAATTGCTCTTTTGCACGATGTTTGCAAGGTTAACACTTATAAGGAAGATTTTAGGAATGTGAAAGTTGATGACAAGTGGACAAAAGTTCCTTACTACACAGTTGATGACACTCTTCCTTATGGTCACGGAGAAAAGTCGGTTTATATGATTTCGGGCTTTATGAAGCTTTCGCGTGAAGAAAGTATGGCAATAAATTGGCACATGGGTGGGTTCGACACACGTGTTATGGGCGGAAGTTATTCTTTAAGCACAGCGTTCTATAAATATCCAATTTCATTGTTGTTTCACTTGGCCGATGTTTCTGCAACATATTTAGATGAAAAAATATATTAAATCGCAGGTGCAGGGAAAAAGGTGCGTGGAAAAATAAAAATAAAAAACGAAAAATGGCGTTGCAAAATAATGCTATGCGGAAATAGAAAATAATTAGTTTAAAATTTTAGAAATTTGACAAAATGGAAAAGAATTTAAAATAGAAAAAACAAAAATTTCAAATTGAAAAATAAGGGGATAAAATGAAAGTTACAAGCAATGAATTAAGAAAAATGTGGTTAAGTTTCTACACAAATCATGGGCACGTAGAGATTAAGCCTGTAAGTTTAATTGGAAGTGGAGAAACCGGAGTTATGTTTAATGTGGCGGGAATGCAGGCGCTAATGCCTTATCTTCTTGGCAAACCACACGAAAAAGGCAAAAGATTATGCAACATTCAAGGTTGCGTCAGAACAAATGATATAGATAGCGTTGGCGACGAAAGCCATTGCACGTTTTTTGAAATGATGGGGAA
The DNA here is from genome assembly GCA_964464025.1 of uncultured Christensenella sp. Taxonomy (GTDB): domain Bacteria; phylum Bacillota; class Clostridia; order Christensenellales; family UBA1242; genus UBA7868. The sequence continues at coordinate 6,155 of CAYXET010000019.1, forward strand.
TTGGAGTCTTGGCGACTATTTCAAAAAAGAGAAAACAAAAATGTCGTTTGACCTTTTAACAAATGTTTTTGGATTTGACAAAAACAAAATTTGTTGTTCGGTTTTTCAAGGAGATGAAAATGCACCAAAAGATGACGAAACTGCACAATTTTTGATTGAAGCAGGGGTGAAAAAGGAAAATATTTTCTATCTTCCAAAAGAAGACAACTGGTGGGATTTACCAAACACAATAAACACGCCTTGTGGACCCGATAACGAGTGGTTCTATCCAATAAGCGACACTCCTTGTGGGGAAAATTGTGGGCTATCATGTGGCTGCGGAAGATATGTTGAGATTGGCAACGACGTTTATATGCAATTTAAGCAACTAGGAAACGGGAAATATGAAGAACTTGAACATAAAAACGTTGACACAGGCTTTGGTTTTGAACGAAATTTGATGTATTTGAACGGATTAACCGATGTTTATATGACTGATGTGTTTTATCCTGCTATTTGTTATCTTGAAAAAGCAAGTGGCAAAACTTATGGTGAAAATAGCGAAACAACTCGTTCAATGCGAATAATTTGTGACCACACAAAAACAGCAACAATGCTAATTGGTGACGAAATTGGCGTGCTTCCTTCAAATGTTGGTGCTGGCTATGTGTTAAGGCGATTGATAAGGCGTGCGGTTAGAGAAATTAACAAGCTTAACCTAAAAATTGATGATATGCTAAACATTAGCAAAATTTATATCAACGAAATTTATCTTGAAGCTTATCCACTATTAAAACAAAAAGAAGAATACATTCTAAGCGAAATTAAAAAAGAGTGCGAAAAATTTGCCTTAGCGCTTGTTGACGGCGAAAGAGAATTGAACAAACTAATTGAAAAACTAAGAATTTTTGCCCCAGACAACAAAAAAATTAGCGGAGAGAAAGCGTTCAGATTGTTTGATACTTTTGGATTTCCACTAGAATTAACAATTGAAAGTGCAAAGGAAAAAGGATATGATGTTGATATGGAGGGTTTTGAAAAAGCATATAGCCTTCACAAACAAAAATCAAGTGGCGTGCAAGCGGGTGTGAATAAAGGCGGGCTTAGTGAACAAAACGAACAAACAACAAAACTTCATACAGCAACACATCTTCTTCATAATGCACTAAGTGTTGTTTTGTCTAGCGAATGTAAGCAAATGGGAAGCAACATAACAAGTGAAAGACTTCGTTTTGACTTTTCGTTTGAAAGAAAATTGACGCCAGAAGAACTAAAAAATGTTGAAGATTATGTGAATAAGGCAATTAGTGAAAAAATTGATGTAATCAGAACAGAAAGTAGTGTTGAAGAAGCAAAAAAATCAGGGGCAATTGGTGTGTTCGATTCTAAATATGGCGATGTTGTTAGCGTTTATGCTATCCCCGGATATGGTGCGGAGATTTGCGGCGGGCCACACGTTAAAAACACAAGTGAATTAGGGCACTTTAAGATTGTGAAAGAAGAAGCTTCGTCGGCTGGAGTAAGACGAATAAAAGCAATTTTAGATTAATTTCTAAAATTGTTTTTTCTTTAAAAAATCAATAATTAGGTCTAATATTTTTATTGCGAGGACAAAAATTTTACTGTTCCGCAAAAAATTGCATAACAAAGTTTTTCGCGATAGGCACTGGTTTGAAGCATTGTTTCATCATCTTCGTTGCTCAAAAAACCGCATTCAATAAGGCACGACGGGCACTTTGCGCTGTTAAGCACAAGGTAATCTCCGCCAAGTGTTAGTTTTCGGCTAGATGGCAAATTTTTGCAAAGTAACTCTGTTATATTTTTCGCCAAAACTTTGCTTGGTTCGCTATTTATTTTATAAAAAGTTTGTGCTCCTCTAGACGACGTTTGACTGAATTTATTCATGTGTAACGACAAAAACACATTGCACGAACTTGTTTCAATAATCTTTCTTCTTTTGTTCATATCCTCGTCTTTGTTTGTGTCAAGTCCACTTTTTGTGTTTCTTGTTAATTCAACTTTATAATCTAAACTTAAAAAAAGTTGTTTTAAAGTTGTTGCATATTCAAGATTTAAGTCGCTTTCCTTAACTTCGGTTTTTGTTCCAACGGCTCCGCCATCTGGGTATCCGTGCCCAGCGTCAATTAAAATGAATGGTCTTTTATAGGTTGTGGCGTAAGTTTTTTTTGCAAAATCTATGCTTGAAAACACAATATAAAGTAAAATTAAAATTATAGCAATTATTGCAATTTTATTAATTTTTATAGTTTTAATCACAAATAAATTTATTCATTTTTTTGAGGTTATATGAAAAATCTAACTAATTTTTGTCTTATTTTTTAAACAAATAAAGTCGTAATATAATTTTTTGTTTTATAAACGTATAAAATTCCAACTACTTTTAGTTTTTTGTTTTATATAAAATTTCATTTAGGTTTATGCTTTATATTACCCTTTTTAAGTTTTGAGTTTAATACTTTATAAATTTATTAGTCAAAAATATTGAAATTGCTATTTTTTTGTGATATAATTTTAAAGAGAGGAAGTTATGGAATTAATAAAAAATTTAATTAAATATTTTTTAATACTATTAATCATTGTTGTTTTAGCAGGTGCTTTAATGGCAGGGGTTATGTTTGTTTTCCCAAGTGTTTCACTTTTTGGATTCAGATATGTTTCCAGCCACAGTGAATATGGCTTTATCAGCGATGTTGGAAATAGCATTACAAAAATTAACGTAGAAACAGATAACTATGACATAATTGTCAGACCATATAGATCATCAAAAAGCGAACCAACTACAACAAAAATATGTATTTCCGTTGTAAGTTCGCTAACTGGTTATTCGCGAAATGGCATAAATGAAACACAAGTCAAAAAAGTCGGCACAGAAGAATATAAAAGTGTTTCGCTTCTAGAAAATGATCCGAAATTAATTCAAAATGAAGACGGCACAGAGTTTACAATTGTTTTGAATGAGCCAACAGGAGTTGTTGCTTACGGAAACAGCAAGGTTATAATCAGTGTGCCCGAAGTTTCTCAAAACGTGCAATATAATTTAAAAACAAACAATGGGGCAATTTCTTTTGAAAAAAATTCCGAAAATGAAGAACAAATGATAAGTGCTTCGAACGTGGATGTCACAGTATCTTCAATTCGTGGTTCATTAAACCTTAACAATCTAAGTATGGCCGACGGAAGTGACCTTTTCATCAATAACTATATTGGTCGAGTTAAGGTCGACAGCACAAAACTTGGAAATGTAACAATCAATTCAAACAGCGGAAATTTTGAGTTTGCTCAAATTGGCTATGAAGGCCCTTCTAATGTTGGAAAACTTACTGTTAAAGGGAACAACCCATATGTTAAAGTTGGAACAGTCTATGGTGCAGTGAACTATGGAAAAGATGGTGCAGTAACAACAGGTTATCTTGAAATTGGAACATTGAAAAAAGAAATTATATACAACAGTATCAACGGAATTTTAAAAATCGACAAGGCACTTTCAACAATTGAAGCAACAACCGAGTCGGGCGAAATAACAA
>CAYXET010000020.1:0-4419 GCA_964464025.1 uncultured Christensenella sp.
TTTGTAAATGTTTCACAAACTTATAAACCGAGCCTTGCTTATGTTTTATGTGATAACAATGTTTATATTTTTGATTATTATGGTGGTTATAGTATTTATAATATAGCTACTGGTGAATTTCAATATCATTTTGTAATTAGCGATGGTTTCAAAGCCGATGAAGGGGTTACAACAGCTATTTGTAATAATTATATTTTACATACAGGGTATAATTCTGTATTAAAGTTCTATAACAATGAAACTAATAGTGATTATCTTTTATTAACTGGTGTTAATAGTGTATTTTCCTTTTTTAAATTAAATAATCAATATTTATTTGTATGTAATAAAGGTCTTTATGCCTTAGATATTAACAACTATACATGTTCACAAATAAAAAGTTTTAGTTCTTCATTTTGTTATTATTATGATTTAGATAATTCAGTTGCTTTATATACATCTAAAGGTTTATTTATTTATGATGGTCAAAATTTTTCATCATTGTCATCCTCAGGTAATTATAGCTATAAATTTACGTTTTTTAAAGTTCAAGATGGAATTTATTATTTTTCATCTGACGGAGACCCAACCTTTAAATATTTGCATAAACTTGACACTAGTTCAAATATAGTAACGACCTTATCTACTTCTTATAGTTCTTTACGTGTTATAGAAAAAATAGGACATTATTATTTTCTTTTTATGAATAACGGACTTTATGTTGTTGATTTAGATAATGGAAGTTTTGAAGCATTAAAAGCTGGGTATTATACTTGTGATTTTTTTAAATTTGAATTAGATAAATATATTCTTTTAGGCACCATTAATGGAAATAATTCTAGTCTTAAATTTATTATTTATTATGATAAAATTAATGATTGTTATGGTTCTTTAATTAATGTTTATTCAAAAATTTATGATGTTGCAGTGAAAAATAATTTGTTTTATGTTATGACAACTGAGACATTATATGTTTTTGATTTAAATGTTAGTTTAACTAATTATATTTCAAGTATGTCTATTGATGCATCAATATCTAATTTAGATAAAGGAATATTTTATCAAAAAGTTGGTGAAATTTCAGAAGGTGTGATTTATGTTCGATTATATTTACAATCAGACGGAACATTTAAGAAAGAATTTGTAGTAACAAAAAATAAATAGAAACAAAAAACGGGTTCTCATAAAACGAGACCCGTGAATGGGCTTATAGTTTAATGGTAAAACTACTAATTTTTATTTTATATATTTTTGTTTTTTTGTTTTGTTATATAAAATTTTTTGATCTTTAAAGTAATGGGGTTCGAGTCCCCAAGGCCCACCAAAAGCTTAATAGTCGCGAATATTAAGCCCAAAGTTTTATTAGTTTTTTAAAAACTAAAATAAAAAAAGGAGAAATATATGAAAGATAACAAAAAATATCAGGTTGAAAGTGTTACTTATGTTAAAGTTCCTACTAAAGAAAGATATCCAAATGATTATCCAATTAAAGGAATTCGTGGAAAAACAAAGTATGATTCAACTAAAAAGTCACAGGAAGTTTTAAACACAACTTGGGGAAAGATTAAAAAGGATGCATATAAAGAATCTCAATCGAATGAAAATGTTTATGTTGGTTGGAAGACGCATATTCAAAAAATTGTCCGAACTCATCCAAATGGTGTTAAAGAAGTTACATATTTTAATCCAGTTCGTGGAGAATAAGTATGAAAACTGATAAGGATGTAATTGTTGATGATAATGAAGATTTTGTTTCTGAACTTGGTGATTCATTTAAAAATTTAGGTTCTAATGTAAAAAATTTATTTTTCCCCCGAACTTCAAAGTCTGGAAGAATAGAGAATAAGAAAGTCAGAATAACAAAGTATAAAGACTACGATAAAAAAGTAGTGACTTATAAAATTGTTACAATGATTCCTAAAAATAGGATTGGAGACTAAATATGAAGCAAGTTAGAATTTTTAAAACTGATTCTTCTTTATTGGCAAATATATGAATAAAAAAAGCAAGATATAAAATCTTGCCTAAAAACATTTATGTTTTTGCTGATAAATATAACTTTTTGAGTTATATGTTAGTATTATTATATTCAATATAAAGTAAAATGTCAAATTAAAATTTAAAAAAGTCAACAATTTTTAAATAAAATACAACTTAATAGAAGTGTAAGTCTAGGCAAAGTGACCTAGCAAAAGCTGAATTACTTTAATATTTAGCAAAAGTGCCGACAATCGGCACTCCTAAAAAATTTAATTATCTTAGATTTTATATAGGGAAAAACAAAAAGTGCCGACAATCGGCACCTAAAAAAAATATGAAGATACAAAGAAATTGTATTGGATAGAAAGGAGAAAAAAAATGGTTTTAGTAGGTAAAATAGTTACTTGCACAAAAGCAGTAAAAGAAGAAAACGGCAAAGAAATTGTCAAATACAGTAACGTGGGTTTGGTTGTTGATGAAAAGCGTGGAGATGACGGGAAATTTATTGAAGGTTCAGGTAGAGTTCTTCCTGTTTTGGTTGGGAAAAAGTATGATGGATTAAAGGAACTTGAAAAACATATCGGTCAAAGATTTTATGTTTGTATAGATACATTTAAAGGTGATGATGGTGAACTAAATATGCTTACATATTTAGGGAAAACTAATCCACTTTCATTAGATTAGAAAAATTTAATAAAACAAAATCAAAGGCTTAGGGCGTGTGGCCTTAGGCCTTTTAGATTTTTTTGGGGGATAGAATGAAAAAGCAATTTACATTAAGTGAAAAGTATAAATATTTTTGTTCTAAGAGTAAAAAGGGAGCAAAAAATGAAAATGGAAAAGAATTGAGTGATTTTGAGCGTGGAACATATTTTGGAATGGCAAAGCAAATAAGAATTTTTGCTTCAATTTATAATCGAAATAAAACGATTGTTAATTCTTCTAAGTCGAAGAATTTGAACGAAAATAGACGTGATTATTCAGAGACATCATTAAATAAATTATTTGATAATTATAAGGAGATAAAATTTGATTAGGATAATATCAGGTATCATTGGTGCAGGCAAGACATTACTTGCAATGTATTATATGTTTTTGGAAACATCTGTTAAAGGTTATGAGAATTATTTAAAGAGTTGTAATTTGATTAAAAAATTGAATGATGAAGGATTTAATTTTAGTTATCCAAAAGAAAAACACGTAACATATTTTAATTCTTATGCGAGAATTGCTCCTATGTGTCGGCCTGTTAAGCATGTTTATTCATTTAATCCTTGGTTAATGGGCTTACCTGTCCCGGGAAAGGATGTTTCAATTTTTTTTCCTGGTTCAAAAATTTTTATAGATGAAGCTCAACGATTTTATAATTCTCGAATGAGCTATTATTTTCCCGACCATGTGTCACGTTTTTTTGAACTATCACGCCAATGGGATTTAGATATCACGTTAATTGTTCAGCGTGCAAAGTTAGTTGATTTAAACATACGAGATATTGCGCAAGAATTAATTTTTGTTGAAGATTTAAATTTAGTAGTTGATGATTTAGGGCAAATGCGTAGTGCTACTTGGAAAATTCGAAAATTTTCTTCTTGCCAAGAATTGGACCATTATTTGGACGGGCATAATGAATTAGGAAAAGAAGAGATTGTAGAGTGTAATGAGAATTTATTCAAAATGTATGATACAAAATTTTTTCGTTTTTTATTTTTATATGAAAAAGAAGGTCAAGATTTTGTTCAATCAACATTATATCCTTTCCGATACAGCCCTGAAATTTGTAATGTGTTATCGGAAGTTTATAAATCTAGTCCGCCACCGGGTTATTATGATAAATTTACCGGGCAAAAAGACGAAAATTAGGAGATATTATGAAAGAAAAAAATAGTAATGGTGAAATTGTAAAAATTGTTAAGGTTCGTTCCAAAAAACGAAATAAAAGATATCGATTTAGTTATATTAATGTTATAGATGTTCAATTGGATAAATATTTTTCAATTTATGAAAAACTGTCTCAACACCGTGAGGGTTGTATGACGGAAGAAATTTTTGAAAAAATAAATAATTTGCTAGTTGAGGACTATAACAACACGATAAACAATCTTGAACATTTGGCAAAGAAGTCTTTGAAATATTTAAAACGTAAAGATAAAACTGAAAGACGAAAAATTTTTTGGTATACGTTTAGAAGAAGATTATTTTTTGCAAAAAAGAATAATGAAATTGAAGAACTTATTTCAAAACGAGAAATATATAAATTTTCGATGGCTAAGTTGTTTGAGGATATTATTTCAGCAAAAGTTCGAGAAGATGTTGATCAACCGGAATTTGTTGATAATGAAGGTTTTGACGATGAGCCAGATTTTGTTGATGACCCTAAAAAGCTATTTAGCGGTCCAGATGAAAAACGTTCATTATTTGGTGAAGTTGTAGAACCGCAACAACTAGAAGAACCGAAAGGTG
>CAYXET010000020.1:4429-9485 GCA_964464025.1 uncultured Christensenella sp.
TGATAATTCTATTGCATTAGAAAGATTGATAGAACAATAATAGAATTGTCAATATAACGCTGCAAGCGTCAGTTTGCATTAGATTGATGAATGCATAAACTTGCTTTAGCAAGTTGTATAAGACGCCGAGAATAGCATTTTCGGCGTCTAAAATATAGCGTGAATTTGAGCGAAAGCGAAAATTCTATTTGTATTTATACTAAGGGAATAATTGAGTAGAAAAAAATTTTTTTCCAAAATTTTAAAAAAATGAAAAAGGTAGGGGTTAGTATTGGATTTTTTAGATATAAAAAGTAGAATTGCCCTGAAATATAAAGTTTCGTTAAGGATAAAATTTTTAGCGGATACGTTTTATGATGAAAATGGTTTAGTTGATAGTGAAAGGCGAAATAGATATTTAACATTATCTAAAAATATCAATGATTGTCATAAGTTTGTAGAAATGGCAGTTTGCAATTTTGACGGAATTAGATATTTACACAAAACAATGTGTTGTGATTTTAAATTTTGTCCAATATGCGCAAGAAAAAGATATTTGAAATATTTAGCGTTGCTTTGTCCTGTTTTTGAGAAATTGATAGACGAAAATAAGTATATTTGTATGCTTAATTTAACAATTAAAAATACTAAAACTTTTGAAGAAGGTAAAGCAAAATTATTTGAAGCTTGGCGAATTATGACAAACACAAACAAATTAAGTTCACGTTTGTTTAATTTTCATATAATAGGCGGATTGAAATCATTTGAGATAACCTATAATCAGATAGATAAAACGTGGCATCCACATTTTCATATACTAATTGTAAAAGAGAAATTTAGTAGAGATTTTGAGTTGTTAAAAACATTATGGGAGCAGGCTTGTCAAATAGTTTTTAACACAGAAGAAAAAGTTGGTTCAATTTATATTGAAGGAATAAAAGATAAAAACAACAAAACGCAATCATATATGAGAGATAAAAAATCTATTGTAAACGGAGTTATAGAATGTGTTAAGTATGTAACAAAGTTTTGGTTTAAAGACGAGTTTGACAATCCAAAGAGCATATTTGAGATTTATAATGATGAGCAAATAATAGAGTTGATTGACGGATTGAAAGGTGTGAGAACATTATCTACTTTTGGTTGTTTATTTGGTTATCAAAAACGATTAAATGAAATAAAAGCGGATGGTGACGAAGAGAAATTAAAAAAACATGTTTGCAAGGCTTGTGGCTGTTCTTCATTTTATTATGAAACAGAAATTATTTCAAAAATTGATAGTTTGGAAACATTTGATTAATTAAGGAGAAAAAATGGAAGAGTTTAATATTTCACGGGTTATCCCGGAATTTGAAGATGAAAAAGTAAATGAATGTATAAAAAACATATCAGTCAATTTATTTTCGGAAAATCATATTGTTGATAGTTTGATATATAATGTATATTTATTAAGAAAATTGATAAAAGAAAAAACAAAGATTGATATTACTGAATTTAGTGACGTTCAAACTGAAAATGGTCAAGTAAAGGCGAGTTATGATTTTTATGATGTTATGATAAAAATATTTGGTTTTAAAAAACGTTCAATTCAAAAAATACTTGCTTGTAGTATATTTTTAAATAGTGAAGTAATTTTAGGCAATAAAAATCAAATTGTTATAAATGCTTCAAATGTTAAAAATTGTTTTTTGTTTAATTGTTTTCGTGGTTTTACATTATCAAAATTATTTGAACTTTTACCTTTAAAAGAAAAAGCGAAAGAATATTGCGAAGAAGGATATTTGACGCCCGATTATACAGTGCAGGAATTAAGAATAAAAGTGCAAGAACTTTTGGGGAAAGAAGTAACTGTTAGGGACAAAAATATAAATGATTTTGATTTGAATGAAGAGTATACTTTAAATGATTTTAAAACACGATGGACAAAGACAGGTCTAATTGATATAGCGTTTTCATTGTATACGAACTATAAAGGTTATTTATTAGGTAAGAAAAAGTAATGGTTATTATTTAAAATAAAAAAGCACTAACAAAAAGTCAGTGCTAATGATAGAAACTAGCTCAAAATTTCTAACCTATATACTTTTCTATCGTGGGGGCTACGCATTGCGTCCCTGTCAATTAAGACCATCTAGGTTAGTTTAATTATAAATAGGGAGAAAAAATATGTCAAGAAAATTTCAACAAAAAAATAAAGACTTGGTTAATTTAGAAGTTGTTAGTGCTGATACTGTTTGGAATATAAAAAAAACTATAAAGGTTATTTATTAGGCAAGAAGAAGTAATGGTTACAATTTAAAATAAAAAAGCACTAACAAAAAGTCAGTGCTAATGATAGAAACTACCTCAAATACACCCCTATGCGGTTTTCTATCTGGTTGCTACGCTTTGCGCAACTCTCTTGTTCAAGAGCAATCGGGGATTGATAATATTATAAATAAGGAGAAAAAATATGTCAAGAAAATTTCAACAAAAAAATAAAGACTTGGTTAATTTAGAAGTTGTTAGTGCTGATACTGTTTGGAATATGAAAAAAACTATAAAGGGCAAACCAACATTATCAACGGAATATGATTATTTTGGAAAAGTTGAAAAAGGGACATCTGCTTTTATTGTTCAAACAAATAGAGTTGGAGAAAAACCTAAATTTGTAGAAGATACCTGTAAACTTCCAAAAGTAGCAAAGAATAAAATAGTTGATATGTTTAATAACAAAAATAAACGAGTTGTATATTTAGTAAAAAAGAAAAAATAAAATTTTAAGGAGAAATTATGAAAGAAAAAGAAATTGATATAAACAACGAAAATGAAATTTTAGAAAAGTTTGATTTTAATTATTGTTATAATTCAGAAAAATGTTCAAGAGAGCTTTGTATGTTTTTTAATGATGTATGTATGACTAAAAGAAAGAATTTTGATAAAAGACAAGCATTTATTGATTTAGGTATAATAGCAATTACTCTCAATCAGCAAGAGAAAATCATTGAAGAACTTGCAGAGCTCAAACAAAAGGCAATTGTGCCAAAGTTTAATATTGGAACTATTTTATATATGATACCGACACGATTTAATGGGCTAACAAAAATCAAAGATTATAAACTATTATCTATTGGTTTAAGTGATATTGGGGTTAGATATGATATGGCTGTAAATAAAAAAGAAAGTGGCATAGAACCATTTTATTGTGCAAGTGAAGATATGTTTGGCGAGAGCATATTTGCAACACGAGAAGAAGCAGTGCAAAAACTTGCCAAATTAAAAGGAGCAAAGAATGACTAATACACCAAAACTTGACACTAAATTTGATATATGGTATTCGAACAGAGATCCTATCGCTGAATTACTTAATCAGCAAGACAAACGCATTAAAGAATTGGAGAAAGAAAACCAACAACTCAAACAATTACAAAAACAACTTGCTATTGAAGAACTGAAAAAAGCAAAATTCATATGTCAAACGCGTATTGCTTTTGTAGACGATGAGCAAGAACAAAAACTATGCGATTATATAGATAACCAAATCAAAGAACTTAAAGAAGAAAAATATAAATAAAAATAGGGATGATTTATTCCCTATTTTTTAATAAAAATGATTTCAAAATAAAATTAAAATTGGTGTCAAAATTGGTATCAAATGAAGTTAAGCCTCTTTTATAATTTTAATCTTTCCCTTTATTTATAAGGGGTTTGTTGGTACACCTGACACGACTCGAACGTGCGACACTTGGTTCCGAAGACCAATGCTCTATCCAACTGAGCTACAGGTGCATAGTAAATATTAAATTATAAACTCTTGATTGCATAAGAAACAGGGTGTTAAGTGTGGTCCCCGAAAAAATTTAAAAAATGATTTTTCTAATTTTTTCTGTAACTATTATATCACAAACAACATAATTTTCAAGCAAAAAAAATATAAAAATAAAATTTTTTGATATAATCTTTATTTTTTTAACTTTTTTTTCTATTTTTTATTAAATTTTATCCATATCAATTTAAATTCTTTTTTTTTAAAATTAGTTTTTTTACAACAACTTTTTAACAATTATTTTTCAACAAACTTTTTTTGATAATATTTTTAACAAAACTTTTTTTAATAATATTTTTAAAAAAATTTTTAAAATGTATTTTATTAATGATTTTAAAAAATCAAAAATTTAAGATTTTAAATAATTTATCAAAAAATAAATTCTTAGCCACAATTAAATTTTAATGTTATAAATTTTATCGAGTTTTCATTACTTTTTGTCAAATTTCTATCACGGTTTTGTCAAGTTTTTGTGACAAAAAAAATATATTTTTCATAAAAAAATTTAATGAAAACACTTTCTCTTTGTATGATTGTAAAAAATGAAGAAGAAACGCTTGAAAGATGTCTTAAAAGCGTTAGAAATCTTTTTGACGAAATTATTATCGTCGACACCGGCTCGACCGACAAAACAAAAGAAATTGCTAAAAATTTTGCAACGAAAATTTTAGACTTTAAGTGGATAGATGATTTTTCTAAAGCACGAAATTTTGCAATTGAAAACTGCACATCCGACTATTTTATGTGGCTTGACGCCGACGATGTTATCACCAAAAAAAACTTAAAAAAGTTATTTGATTTGAAACTTTCGCTTGAAAATTTAGCTCCCGACTTTGTTTTTTTGAATTATGATGTTGGATTTGATGAAAAAAATCGACCTAATTTTAGTTTTTTAAGAGAAAGAATAATTAAAAACAACGGAAAATATTTTTTTGAAAATCCCGTGCACGAAGTTATTACGCCACAAGGAAAAATTTTATATTTTGAAGATATTTCAATTCAACATCGAAAAATTAAGCCAACAAAAAGTGATAGAAATTTGAAAATTTATGAAAAACAAAACAAAAATAATTTTTCTACAAGAGAAATTTTTTATTATTCGCGTGAACTTATGCAAAATGGAAAATTTAAAAAAGCTATTAAATTTTTTAAATTATTTTTATCAAAAAAAGATGGTTTTTTGGAAAACAAAATAGAAGCATGCGAAAACTTAGCTTTTTGTTATGAAAAACTAGAAGAGTTTGAAAAATCTAGGAAAATTTTATTCTATAG
>CAYXET010000021.1:0-9242 GCA_964464025.1 uncultured Christensenella sp.
TGCTTGTTATTCAGGCTTAAATTCCGAACTAGAAATTGAAGTGGAAATCACTTTAAGAAACAATTCGCAGGTTAAAAACTCGTTGTTCTTGCGTTTGCTTCCAGTTTTATTAATCGCTGAAGACACAAAAACAATAACAAATGCTGACCTAGATGAAAGTGGATATTACAACTTGTTAAATGTTGCCGAAGCAAAAACAAACGCTGAACAATATAACTTGAACTTGAATGATAAAATTAAGTTCTATGACGACAAAAATCAACTTATTGAAAACGGAAAACTAAAAATTGATGGATTATCAACAACCTATATTATCAAAGCAAGTTTGATTGAATATTCGCTTGAAAATGAATTAGAGTTTTCTAGCGACGCAAAAACTATCACAATAACCTATTCAAATTCGGGCACAAATTTTGAAGATAAAAACTTGGCAAACGTTGCAGTGATAAATTCAAACACTCAGGTTTTAGCTAATTTAGCACAAATTAGAGCAATTAGGGGTGAAAATATCACCTATTCATTAAATTCATCAACGGGAGTTTATGTTTATGAAATCTATGACCAGAATTCTAATTTGATATTCAAAGTTAACAGCAGTGGTTTAGTTTCAGATTTTAATGAAGATTTATATTTAAATAATCTTCCAATTATAATCGAAGCCAAAGTGGGAAGTTTGATAAAATCTTGTGAATTTCTTGTTTCTAACGCAAACGGAATTATTTTAAATGACCACGAAAGATATTCCATCGACAACGGGACAATGGTCCTAAACTTAATGTCCAACGAAACGCTAGACGTCACAAACTTGTTAAACGGAGCAACGATTGGTGCTGATGCACAAATGATTGCTGTTAGGATTGAAAATGATGGAAATAGCATTAAAATTACGGCAGATAATGTTGAGACAACAACCTATGGATATTTTGACATTACAAAATCGAGCAAAACTGCTAGGGTGTATGTGAAAATTCATCCAACAAGTCTTTCAACAGCGTTTGTCGAAGACTTCACTTTCAGCGGGGCATCTGTTAAGGACGGATTGGAAACTTTAATTTCAAAAGAAGAAAAATTTAAACAAATTTATATTCTTTCTGGTGCAACTGAAAAACAAATTGATTTGAGCGAATGTGTTAAGGTTGATGAATATTTGCAAAGCACGCAAAATATTTCCTTTGAAATTGAAAGCGTTATTGAATATAACGGGACAAGTTATGTGAAAAACTCAAGCCTTGCTAATATTGCAAAAGGAACAAGCACTTTGGTGTTAACGCAACACGCGAATTCATATTATGTGAAAGTTCAAGCAAAATTGCTTTCAAATGGGCAAGAAATTGACTCAGTTCAACTAAGATTTAAAGTTTTGAGTGTTAATGATGAAAGTGCTACAAATGTTACAATTGAAAATAATTCTACAATCAATTTGCAAAGTTTAATAAAACTAAATGCAAATAACAACGACTATAAAGTTTATAGAGGAAATGAAATTGAAAACATTTTCAAAAAAGCTGATATCAAACTTGTTGGCGCAATGGATAGTTACATTTCGTCTGGCAAAGTTGTTGTGAATGAAAAATATGTTGATTCGTTTAAAATTGCCTATTCATTTGACGGCACAATAAAAGAAATTATTATTGCAATCAATAATTCCTCTGACGACAGATTCACTAAAAATGGAATAAGTTATAATGAAATTTCAAACTCGGCAACTGGAATTAATCTTCTAAATAGTGAAAATAATTCTTCAACAAACGACGAAATTTCGTCATTAAGCGTCAATTATGGTGATAAAACCTATGCCGGCGTGATAGAAACAACAACTTCAAGCGACTTAAAAACAACAATAATCAGGTTTAAAGTTGACGGATATCTTCGTGTGACAATGTCTTCCACAACAAACGGAAAGGAAGATAGAACGCAAAACGGAAACGTTGAATTTTGGAACGCATCAAGCGGTGAGTGGTCGAAAGTGAATAATATAGGCGTGTTGTATGTTACAATAACAAGAGTTGCAACAACAAAAGCCACAACACTTTCGGGTGAAAGCACAATTTCTTATACGATAACAAGCAATTTCAAACTAAATGATTATATAATTGAAATTGACACTCTAAGCAATAAAATTGTGTTTAAAAACAACTTTGAAATATTAACTGATGGCGATGGTGCAACGTCGTTGCTTTCCACTGTGGTAGAAAATGTGCTATCGTTTACAATTGTGTCAAGCACGGGTGAAGAAATTAGCGGAAGCACAATTTCAAACGGGTCTATCACTTGCAATGGAATAACATTAAACACCAAAACAGGGGAATATTATGGAACAAAAAGCGAGAATGTAAAAATGTTCATAAAAGCTTATGTTCCGTCTAATAAATTGTCTTTTGGTGAAAACTTCAAGTTGTTTGAAATTTTATAAAAAGAAATTTAAAATCTAAAAAAGCAAAAAGTGGGATAAATAATAAAAAAAGGGTAAACATTTAACTATGATTACTCTTTTTTTGTTGCTAATTGTTTTTAACCTTGTTTTAACGGCGTTTATGATTTTTTTTGAACACAAAAGACCATTTCGAGTGGTTGTGTGGATGCTTGTTTTCACCATTTTTCCGTTTATTGGTTTTTTTCTTTATCTTTTTCTTGGTCTTGGGATAACCTGCAAAACAAAAAAATTGTCTAAAATTAAAAAAAACACGACTTTTGCTTATAATTTTTCACTAAAAAAACAATTTAGTAAATTGAGCGAATTAAAAAAAGAACAAAAAAATATGCAAGCGGTTCAATTGAAAAAGTTAAACACAATTTTGCATAATTCTTTAGTTTTGAATAATGAAAGTATAGAAATTTTTCGATGCGGTGAAGTTGCTTTTGATGAAATAAAAAAATCACTAAAATTAGCACAAAAATCAATTTTTATTTCAACATATATTTTTGCAAGTGATGAAATTGGTGGTGAAATAAAAAAAATTTTGCTTGAAAAATTGAAAAATGGAATTGAGGTTTTTGTTCTTTATGATAGTTTTGGCAGCAAGAAAACAAAAAAATCGTTCTTTGATGAAATAAAAAATTGTGGGGGATATGTATTTGAATTTTTTCCATCTAGGTGGAAAACAAATTTAAAAATTAATTATCGAAATCATCGAAAAATTATGGTTATTGATGGCATAATTTGTTTTCTTGGGGGATTAAATATTCGCGACGACCATCTTGGCCGTGATAAAAATTTTTCAAACTGGATAGACACACATTTAAAAATCAAAGGAGAAACAGGCCTTGCTCTTTTAAATGTTATTTTCGAAGATATAAAATTATGCGAAAATAAAGTGAAAATATCAAAAAAAACCGCAAGAAAACAGCTATTTTTGCAAAATTATTTTCAAGAATTTGATAAAAATCGACAAAAAACTGTGGATACACAAATAATTTTGTCTGACCCGATAGATAACACAAAAAGTATTGAAGATAGTTTGATTTTTTTAATTAACAATTGCAAAAAAGAAATTATCATTGAAACGCCCTATTTGATTTTAAGTGACAGATTTATGCAAGCAATAAAACTTGCACTTATAAAAGGCGTTAGAGTGAAAATTTTCATTCCAAAACTTGTTGATAAAAAATTTGTTTATAACGCAACAATTCATTATGTTCACAAACTTAATATGCTTGGCGCCGAGGTTTTTAAGGTCGATGGATTTTTGCACTCTAAAACGATGCTGATTGACAGAAAAATTTTTGTTTGCGGAAGTTCAAATTTTGATATGCGTTCGTTCTATTTAAACTTTGAAGTTGCTTGTGTTGTTTTTGATAAAAAAATATGTGAAAAATTTTATGATTTTTTATTAAAAAGTGAAAAAAATAGTGAAAAATTTACAATTTCTAGTTATAAAAAATTGCCAGCACTAAAAAAACTAGCAATTTCGTTTGCAAAATTATTTTCGCCACTATTATAAAACTTTATTTAAGTTTTGCAAATTTAACGCAAAAAACAATATGTGGCAAGTTTTAAATTTGTGAAATTATTCACTTTTTGGTTGTTCAGTTGCTTGTTCTGAAAGTGCTTTTTCATAGGCTTCAACAATTGCCTTATCCAAAGCGGAACGAGTTTCTGAATTGATTGGGTGACAAATGTCACGGAATTCTTCGCCTTTACTTTTTTTAGAAGGCATTGCAATAAAAAGCCCTCTTTCGCCTGAAATAACTTTTATTTCGTGAATAACAAAACAATTATCAATTGTTATTGAGGCAACTGCTTTTAGTTTTAAATCTTCTTTTTCGACTAATCTAATTCGAATGTCTGTAATGTTTAACATAATTTTTTCTCCTTATTTTTATATCTATATTTTACTATCTTTAAAAAAAAATTCCAAATAAAATTAAGCAATTTTCAAAATTAACCCAAAAACTCGTTTTTTCATATATAATTCTATGAAAAACTTGCCTTTTTTTAGGTCAATTAAAAAAATATATTTTATTGGTATTGGCGGAATAAGTTTAAGCGGGCTGGCTCTTATTTTGCATAACGAAGGCTTTATTGTGGCTGGAAGTGATGTTAATCTAAACGAAAACATAAAAAAATTAGAGGGAATGGGAATAGAGTTTTTTTGCTCTCATAAAAAGAAAAATATAAAAAAATTTTCCCCGGATCTAGTTGTTTTTTCTAGTGCAATAGGGGAAGATAACCCCGAACGAATTTTTGCAAACGAAAACAACATTTTGTGTTTGCCACGGGCAGATTTTATTGGCGAAATTTTGAAGTGCTATAAAAATGTGATTTCAATTGCTGGAAGCCACGGGAAAACCACAACAACGGCAATGATTGGAGAAATTTTTATGGATGCGGGTTTAAATCCGACAGTTCATATTGGTGGCGAGAGTGTAAATCTTCAAACAAACAGTTTTTTTGGCTCGCACGAATTTTTTATCACCGAAGCGTGTGAATATAAAAGGTCGTTTTTGAAATTTAAAAGCAGTCTTGGAGTGATTTTGAATGTTGAGGAAGACCACCCTGATTGCTATGAAAATTTGTCTGAAATTGAAGGGTCGTTCATAGAGTTTTCAAAAAATTGTGACAAAGTGATAATGAATTCTGACTTTTTTGAAAAAAGAAAATTGAAAAATGAAAAATTTATAACATTTAACCTAAAAAATGCGAATTTTTCTATAAAAAATATTAGAAAAAATAAAAACTTTGGATATAACTTTTCGGTGCTAAAAAACGGCGAAAATTATGGTAGATTTTGTCTTAATATTTTTGGAAAACACAATATTTTGAACGCTCTTTGCGCTATTTGCGTTTGTGATTATTATAAAATTGATAAAAAAATTATGAAATCATCGCTTGAAAATTTTCGTGGAGTTAAAAGACGTTTTGAAAAAGTTGAAAACACTAAACTTTTAGGAGATGTTTTCTTTGATTATGCTCATCATCCAACTGAAATTAAAAATCTGCTTTTTGAAGTGAAAAAATTTAACAGGCCAATTGTTGTTGTTTTTCAGCCGCACACATATTCTCGCACAAAAAAATATTTTAACGATTTTTTAAATTCCTTTAACTTTGCCTTTGAGATAATTTTTCTAAAAACTTATAGTGCGCGAGAAAAAGTAATTAAAAATGCAACTAGTTTTGATTTGTATAAAAGTTTGAAAGAAGAAAAGAACGTGAAGTTTTTCACTAGCTTTAAAAAAGTTGTGAAATATCTGAAAAAAACAACTAAATCTAATTTTGTAACAATTTTTATTGGAGCGGGGGATATTTATAACATAAAGGATATGTTAAAATGAAATTTTGTTTAATTTGCATAAAAATATAACATCAAATTAATATTTTTTAATTTTATGTGCCTAAATTTATATAATTTAGCAGACGTGTGAAAGTTAACTCGCAAAAACAATTTGAAAAAATTAGTAAAAAATAAAAACTAAACAAAAAAACATTATCTTTTTATTTTTGCAAAAAATGGTTGACATTATTGTTTAATTATAATATAATAAAACGTATTTACGAAAAAAAGAGGTGCAAAATGAAAGAAGGTATTCATCCAAATTATCACGAAGTTGACGTTATTTGTGCTTGCGGAGCAACTTTCAAAACAAAATCTACTGTTAACGGAGATTGCATAAAAGTTGAAATTTGCAACAAATGTCATCCTTTCTACACTGGAAAAAGAAAAATTGTAGACAGCAGTGGTAGAGTTGATAAATTTAAGAAAAAATATAATTTAGAATAAATGCAAAGGTTTGGCACAACAACTATGTGTGTTAATCTTTATGCTAGATTTTTTTACTAAATTAAGATAAGACACACATTTTGTGCCTTATTTTTTAATTATGGAATATTTAGAAGTAAGAAAAGAGTTGTCAAAAATCTATAAAATATTTTATAACGACAATTTTGGCGAAATAGACTATGTTTTGGGTGAAATTTTAAACAAAAACTATTCAGAAATTCATTTTTGTGATATTTCAAAAAAGCAATTTTTAAAAGCGAAAAAAATTGTGCTAAAACACTTGAAAACCTATATGCCATATCAAAAAATTTTTAAGCGAGCATATTTTTATGGATTAAGTTTTTATGTTAACGAAAATGTTTTAACTCCACGGCAAGATAGCGAAATTCTGATTGAACAGGCAATAAAGCAAAAATTTAATTCAGTTTTAGATTTGTGCTGTGGAAGCGGGTGTTTGGGACTTACAATTAAAAAAAACCGCCCAAGTGCCCTTGTTACACTTGCAGATATTAGCAAAAAAGCGATAAAAATTAGCAAAATTAATGCTAAAAATCTTGGTGTTAGTGCAGAATTTGTTGTTAGTGATATGTTTAAAAACATTCATGAAAAATTTGACCTTATTGTTTGTAATCCGCCATATATTAGCATAAGCGATGCAAAAAAATTGTCGGTTGAAGTGAAAGATTTTGACCCAAAAATTGCTTTGGTTGGCGGAGAAACTGGCGACGAGTTTTATAGAATTTTGTTTGATAACCTAGATAAATTTCTCACAAAAAACGGCGTTTGTTTGATTGAAATTGGATATAATCAAGGATATTTGCTTGATATTTTCAAAGAAAAATATGTTGACTGTGAAATTTTCGCCGACTATAACGGAATTAATAGAGTGATTAAAATATGTAGGAAATGATTGAAGGAGAAAAAATGTTAGATAAGTTAAAAACAATAAAAAATCGATATGATGAAGTGACGGCAAAACTTGTTTCGCCCGAAGTTTTGAACGACAACAAGGAATATGTTCGTTTGGCAAAAGAGCACAAAAATCTTGAACCGATTGTTGAAAAATATAAAGAATATGAAAAAGTTTTTCACGATTTAACCGAAGCTGAACAAATGGTGAAAATTGAAACTGGCGAAATGAAAGAACTTTTGGAAGAAGAAATTTTGCAAGCAAAAGAAAAAATTGCTAAAATTGAAGAAGATATAAAAATTTTGTTAATTCCGAAAGATGAAAACGATGATAAAAACGTTATTGTTGAAATTCGAAGTGGAGCAGGTGGAGATGAAGCAGCACTTTTTGCCGGTGAAATTATGCGAATGTATTTAAAATATGCTGAACGAAAGCGGTATAAAACCGAAGTTTATGAACTAAACGACACCGAACTTGGTGGCGTGAAGGAAGCAACATTTAAAATTTCAGGAAATGGGGTTTATTCTCGTTTTAAATTTGAAAGCGGTGTTCATCGTGTTCAACGTGTGCCCGACACCGAAACACAAGGGCGTGTTCACACATCGACAATCACGGTTGCAATTTTGCCCGAAGTTGAAGATGTTGACGTTGAAATTGATGATAGGGACCTTAGAATTGACACGTGTCGAAGTAGTGGTGCTGGTGGACAACATATTAACAAAACAGATAGCGCAATTCGAATAACGCACATTCCAACAGGGATTGTTGTTCATTGTCAAGATCAACGAAGCCAAGTGCAAAATAAAGAAACAGCAATGCGAATTTTGCAAACAAAGTTGTATGATAAATATAAAACCGAGCAAGATGCGAAATATGCCGAAAATAGGCGAACACAAATTGGTTCTGGCGACAGAAGCGAGCGAATTAGAACCTATAACTATCCACAAGGAAGATTAACCGACCATCGAATTAACTACACAGTTTATGCTCTTACTGAATTTTTAAACGGAGATATGGACGAACTAGTTGATGCTTTGACCATTGCTGACCAAAAGGCAAAACTAGAAAAAGGACTAGCAGATTAGAATTTTATAAAAATAGCCTAAAAAATGAAGAATTTTTAAGCAAAAATCTTCAAGTTTTAGGTTTTTTTATATTCAAAATTTTATTTTACACGAAATATCTTCCATTGATTGTGTTTATGTTGGAATAGCCACAACAACTAGAATTTGAAGAATTTGAAAGCGTTAATAATAGCAGCAACAGAAAATTTGTGTTTGTGTTTAGGTCAACATTATTAGAACTAGTTAAAATTGAAAGCAACAAAATTAGTAAGACATCTTGAGAATTTATCATATTCTCCTCCTTTCAACAAAATATTACTATAATTCTATTTATGTTACAAAAATCTTAAATGTGCAAATACTCACATATTTATTTATTTTGATATAATTTTTTTGGAGGAAAATTTATGATAGAATTAAATAAAATATATTCAGAAGAGAATGCGCCAAAGATTAAGGCCGATGCAAAGGTTGTTAGCGACATTAAATATTATCTTCCGCAGGAAAAAGTTCTTAGGCTTTTGGCTGAGTTTTTCAGTATGTTTTCGGACGAAACGCGAATTAAAATTTTGTCGGCGTTGTCGGTTAGTGAACTGTGTGTGAATGACATTGCAAACATTTTGAAATTAAATCAAACCACAGTTAGTCATCAACTAAAACTTTTAAAAAGTGTTGGTGCTGTGAAGTTTAGGCGCGACGGCAAAATAATTTACTACTCAATTGCCGATAAGCAAATTAATGATTGCCTTTTAGCTGGCGTGAATTATCTTATGATTTAATTGCATAATAAATTTAGTTTTTTATATTTAACTTTTTATATTGTATTATTAAATTTTTAAATTAAATTTTAAAAAAAGAAAAATAAAACTAATTAACGTGCAGTAACACATTTTTTGTAAGAAAAAAAGCATTTAGGGGCACACAGGGCTCCCGGAAACACTTGTTGTTTTTGAAAAAAGGAAAAACCGAACGATCTAACCGAAATTTTGCAAGCATTGCAAGCAAAATGAGCAAGAGTGAGAGTTTTGACGCAATCGCAACCCCCACAGC
>CAYXET010000022.1:0-4602 GCA_964464025.1 uncultured Christensenella sp.
AAAATTGACTTTTAACGTGACCAGTTGTGATTTTTTTGCAGTTATCAAAAAGAAACAAACAAAGTTAACAGACCAAAGTTTTTTGATTTTAGACAACATTCAAGACCCGCAAAATTTGGGGGCAATAATTCGAACAAGTGTGGCTTGCGATGTTAAAAATCTATATCTAATTAATTGCGCAGATGTTTTTAATGAAAAAACAATAAGGGCAAGTATGGGCAACGTTTTTAAAATTAATTTTGAAAATATCACTCCCCAAAATCTTGAAAAAATTTGTAACGGAAAAGAAATTTATTGCGCAGATATGGTTGGTGAGAATTTGTTTGAACTAAAAAACAAGGCAAAAACCTTTGGATTAATAATGGGCAACGAGGGCAATGGTGTTAGCAAGGAAGTGGAAAAATTTGCCACAAAAACTTTATCCATTCCAATGAAAAATAATGTTGAAAGTTTGAATGTCGCGGTTTCCTTGGCAGTGATTTTATATAATTTAACAAACTAGAAATGTTTAAGTTTAAAAAGTAAAAATTTGAAATTAAAATTTGTTAACACATTTAGCACAATTTATGGATTTTGTAGAATAAAATAATTTAATTAAACAAAAACAAGTTATAAAAATAAATCATAAAAGTTAGTAAAAAATAAGAAGCGAATAATGAGTTAAAACAATAGATAATAAGTGATAGATAGAAAAAATTGTAACTGATAGATAAAAAATCAAAAAAAGGGGAGACAAGTTAATGTCCCCCTTAATTTATTGATTATTTTCTCTTATTTTTCTTTCTGTTTTGTTTTTTAATTTTTTGGCTTTTCCTATAAGCACGCCACTCTTCAACAAGCAAGCGTTCTTCTTCCATAATTGCTTCAATTTCTTTTTCGATTTCCTCATATTTTGCAATTAATTCTTTTCGTTTTAATTCATATCTTTCTTGTCTTAAAAGTTTAATTCTTAGTTTTGCTTCGGCTTTTAATTTTTTTGTTTCAATAATTGCTTGTTTAGATTGAACATCTTCGAAAGTTTGTTTGATTTTTTCTTCAATTTTTTCGTGTTCAACTTTAAGTTCTTCTTTTAATGTTTTGCTGTTTTTGAATTCATTTTTATTCAATGAAATCTCGTTTTCAATTTCAGCTAGTCGTTCACGAAGAGCTTTCAATCGTTCTTCTCTTTGTTTGATTTTTTCACGTTTATCGTGGTCTTTAACCAAAGTTTTAGCACGATCATAGTTGTTTTTGATTGCTTTTTTAGGAAGTTTTATGTTAATCTTCTTAATTAATAGGCCAACCATAGCAATTAAAAGAGCAATTCCAATTATTAATGAAGGAACAACAAGCCAATCGAAGTTTGTTGAAACATTTTCAGTTGTTGTGTCATCTTCGTCTGTTATTTCTTCGTCGGTGTTTCCAACAATCAAAGTTTTTGTGTCGCTGTCATTATAATTTTTTTCGGCAAGTTTAAAATCGTCTTCGCTAATTTCAACAATGTTAATGTTGTCGAAAAGGGCATAACCACTGGTCAAAGCATTTTCGTTTCCAAGACCAAGAACAAAGTTGATTTTAGAATCGGTTGTTGACGCAATATAGAAAGTGTAGGTTTCAAAGTTGTTTTCGGCTTTTATTGCACTAAATTTTGCTTGAATTCCACTTATTTCAATTCTTGCACCATAGTCAATTGCGTTTCCGTCTGCGTCGGTTTGTTTGCTTTCAGGTTGTTGATTTAGATTTTTAGTTTTAACATTAACGCTAATTTTGTAATATTTTTCACTTTTTAAAGAGTAACTATTTGAAGTTAAACAATAGTTAGCGTCTTGATAGTTATGAATTGCCAAAACGTTTTTGTTTGTGTAGTTTGAACAAACTAGGTGAGAGTTTTGAGAAATGTCAATAATTCCTGCATCTGTTTGTCCGCTTCCTTCAACTTTTGTTCCTGTGAAGTTGTCGGCAGAATAGTAGCCGTTACTTTGAGTTTCTCCAAAAAGTGAAGGGTCAATTTTTGAAAGGTTGGTTATGAAAGTGAATTCATCAGCACTAGCACTTTCAAAAACATCTTTTGTTGTTTCTGAATATGTTAGATTGTCGAAATAGGCATAGCCAACTTCTTTTTTAACACTTGTTCCAAGACCAAGAGTTATTTTTGCACTAACATCAGTGTTAAAGGTTTTAATATAGAAATTTACCGTTTTGAATGTTTCATTTGTGTCTATATTATTTAGTTTTGCAATTGAATTTCCGTCTGTGTCGCAAATTTTAATGTTTGCACCATTTTCAGTTCCAACTGTTTTCACGTCGACGCTAATTTTATAATATTTTTCGCTATCTTGCGTTGAAGCACTTAATGTGAATTCTTCGCTTGTCACAAATTGATATCCAAGTTGAGTGTTTGCAACTTTTAGAATGTTAGAATATGTTTCATATTCATTTTCAATTATAACATAGTTATTATTGTTGTCGCTTTCAACTGAAAAGTCTTTTGGAGAATATTGAGCTTCTTCGGTCGAACTTATTTCAACGCCATTGAAATATCCGTTTGTAATTTTTGGGCTAGAAGTTAGGTTGCTAAAATCTGCCGTTGTTATGTTTTCGCCTGAAGAAAGGCCATCATATTCGCTTGTTGTTATTTCATAAAGTTTAATGTTATCAAAGAAAACATATCCAACTGTGCCACTTTCAGTTGACAAAACAAGGTTTGCTTTGCAATCTTTAAAAGCGTTGCCGCTTATAAGGAAAGTGTAGGTTATCCAGTTGTTTGAAACACTATTTGTTTTGCTTGAAGTGTTAATTTGAGTGAAACTTTGTGTTTTTGGAGTGAACTTGTCACTTTCGAACGGATTTTGTTGAATTATTTCAATTTTTGCTCCGCCACTTGTGAAATTTGAAGTTTTCACATCAACTGAAAGAGCATATAGTTTGTGTCGTTCAAACAAAATGTCGCTGCTTGTGAATTTCACACTCCCACTAGATTTGTGGTTGATTAATAGGGCATAGTCGTTATTTTGTCTGCTTGCAGAAGTCGGATTTTCAGATTCTGAAAGTGAGCTGTCAAGTTCATTAAATTTTTGTCCAATTCCAACAACTTTTGCAACGTTTCCAATTGTGGAAGAAGTTGAATTGCTTTGGAAATTGAAGCCAGAATATGAGTTATCTTCAAAATCGCCGTTTGAAATCCCGTTTGTAATTGTAACATCCTTTTTTGAAAGTGATATTATTTTGTTTCCAACAGTAGAGTTGTTGATTTCGTTATAATATTGTTTTTCAGTTAGTTGATAAGCGTTAACATTATCAAAGAAAACAGCCCCAGAAGTTTTTGAATTTTTTGAACCAGCATATAAAACTAGTTTTGTTGATTGTGAACTTTGATTAATTTTAACATAGAAACGAAATTCTTTCCAACTTCCTTTTGTCGAAAACAATTCTATTTTGCTTTCGTCCATACTATCAAAGCTGGTGCTAGAAAGATATAAGCTAGCTGTGCTTGCATTTGTGCTATATTCAGTTAACACAAAGCACGAAATCATATAATATCCATTTTTTGATAGCGTGAAAGAAGAAGACTCATAGCCATAGTTAGACGGAATGTCTCCATTGTTAATCATCAAAATTTTGTCGTCTGAAGAAACCCCGGGTTTTGATGGGTTGAAATTAAGGTTATAAGTTTCGCTGTTTTCACTGAATGTTGAACTGTTCGTGTTAATAATTCCAGTTTTGCTTGCTCCTTTTGTTCCAACACCTGTCCAAGAAGATGGCGTTGTTAAACCCGAGCCTGAGCCTTCTGTGAAGTTTGAGTTTGAAATGCTAATTGCTGTTCGAGCATTTTCAGAGTCGGCAAAAACTTTTTCTTTCGAAAAGTTAAGCAAAGTTAGCAGTGAAAATGAACACGAGAAAACTAACATTAAAACCAAAATTGAAGTTATAGTTATTTTTTTAATAGTTGTGTTTAAATTTTTCATAAAATCATCCTTTAATTTTTTTAACCTAAATAGTATATTATAAATAAATTTTTTTTGCAATTATTTTGCTTATAAAATTTAAAAATTTGTTAAAAATTTTTTTATGTTTAAATTAAAAAGTGGGAAAAGCAAGTTTTTTGTGTGTTTGGCGTGTGGAGTTGTTGTTGGTTTTGTTAATGGCTTTTTTGGTGGTGGCGGGGGAATGATTGTTGTTCCACTACTCATTTTTTTGTTGGGGCTAGAAGAGAAAAAGGCTCATGCTACGGCAATTTTTGTTATTCTTCCATTAAGTATAACCAGTTCAATAATTTATATAACAAAAGGAAATTTTGAGTTTTTGAACTTGCTTTGGGTGTCGGTGGGTGTTTTGGTTGGCGGAATTATAGGTTCGGTTTTGCTAAAAAAAATTAATAACAAGGCTTTAAGAATAATTTTTGCCATTGTTATGATAGTCGCTGGTGCAAAAATGATGTTTTAGGTCTTTAAAGTTTTTTGCATTAATTTTGATGTTGGAAACGACAAATTTAAAAAGTAAAAATAAAAACGAAAAATTATACGTTAAATTATAAACAGCGTTGCGGGAATTAAAAATTAAAAACAAAAAACAAAAAACAAAAAACAAAAAACAAAAAACAAAAAACGAAAAATGAAAAATGAA
>CAYXET010000022.1:4702-9184 GCA_964464025.1 uncultured Christensenella sp.
AAGAAATAAAAATAAAGAAAATAAAAGTGAAAACAACAAAAATAAATTTAAAGGAGAAGAATGATTTTATTAATTTTATATGGAATAGTTGGAGGGGTTTTGGGCGGAATGGGAATGGGAGGCGGAACATTGCTTATTCCTCTTCTCACAATTTTTGCAAAACTAAAACAGATTGAAAGTCAAGCAATAAATTTGATTTCTTTTTCTTTAATGGCAATAATATCAATTATTATTCACGCAAAAAACAAACTTATAGATTTTAAAACTGGTTTTCCACTTATCATCACAGGGCTGATTTTTTCTGTTTTGGGCTCTTTGGTGGCGAATTCAATCAATAATTTATCATTAAAAGTGCTTTTTGGGGTGTTTTTGGTGTCGCTTGGGCTTTTTCAGGGTGCAAGTTTGTTCATTTTTGAAGATAAAGCACATAAAAAACAAAAAAATAATAAAAATCAATAAAAAACAATTTCAATTTGCCGCTATAAAAGTTATTTCAAAATGTTTTAAATAGTGAAAATAAATGAAAAAACATAGATTGGCAATAAGACGATTGAATATATTAAAATGTTTTTAAAAACTATAAATTATTAATTTGAAAAAATAATAAAAGTTGATATAATTGATTTATGGAAAAAACAAAAAAGCGAAAATTGAGAGTAAAAAGTTTAGTTCTAACAGATTTTGATATCAAAATTATATCTCCAAAAAGTGTTTTGATTGATAGCGTGGTTTTTGATAGAAACTTTAACATTTTAGTCAAAAAAAATCAAACACTAAACAAAAACGATGCAATTATGGTTGACGAAAGTGGTCAAAAAATTGTGTCGCCTTTTTGTGCAAAATGTAAAAACATAAGTTTGATTGAAGATGTTGACAAAAACTTGGGTTTTCATATTGAACTTGAAAGAATTTGTGAAAATTTGGAAAAAAATGAATCTCAAAATTTAAACCTTGTTTTTGATAATGATTTTTGCAAAACCAAAAAAGAATTGATTGATTTTTGCAAAAATAATGGTGTTGTTTTTGGGAACTTTTTTATTGAAGATTTTTTTGACAATTGCAAAAACATTTTGAACATAAGTTTGCAAGATGACCAGTTTGTTTTTAATAATTTTATGGTTGCAAAAAAGTTTGAAAATGAAATTTGTTTTGCTATAAGTTTATTGCAAAAATTATGTTGTTTTGATAAAATTAGGGTGTTTGCCAATAAAAAAAATCGAAAAATTTTTAGTGAAAATTTTGTTCCAAAAATTGAGCAAAATTTGTGTGAAAAAAATGCACAAAATTTGCAAAAAAATGATGAAAAAAACGCAAAAAAATGCAAAAATATTATTAAATTTTGCCATAAAAAACCACAAAAATTTTGTCTAAATTTGTTTGATTTGTTCAAAATTTATTGCGCTTATCACAAAAAAAATATTGTTGAAAACCTTGTTTCAATCACGGGTGGGGCGTTGCAAAAAAATGTAGTGATTTTGGCACCTGTTGGCATAAAAATTTGCGATATTGTTAGTGATTTTGGGGGCTTTAAAAATGATATTGGCGAAGTTGAGGATTATAAATATATGAGTTTAGTGGCAACTAGTGACCTTGGGCAACTAAAACAAAAAATTAAACTTGCAAAAAATGAATTTGACAAGAAAAAGTTAGAGAAAATGTTGCAAGAAAAAAAATTAGAAGCGCAAAAAAATGTGTTTTCAAAATTTGATGAATATAAAGAAAAATTCTACCAATGTTTGTCAGCTTGCTTTTTGACATATTTCGACAAAAAAAGGAAAGTTGTAACAAAAAATTTAAATTTGCCACTAAATTATTCGTGCCAAGGGGTGCACCTTTTAAATTTCAAAGAATTCCACTAAATTTAAAATAAAAAACTAATCTTTTTTGCTATTTTTAAAACAAAAAAATAATTTTTTTGTCATTTTTGAAACAAAAAAGTTTTTCCCCATTTTTGAAATAAAAAAAGCATTTTTTCATTTTTAAAAAATGTTTAACAAATAATTTTTGCTTTGATTTTATGTCAAACCTAAAATATGTATGAAATAATATTTTGTTCTAATTTTATATTAAATTGAAAAAGTTGCTAAAAATGGTTGAATATTTTTGTTTTTATGATATAATAAGATTGTTTTTTGATGTTTTTGTGACAAATTTTATAAAAAATATGATTTTTGTTGCATAATATGGAAAATTAGAACGAAATTTTGAGGATGTTATGGAAAATAAAGAAAAAAAAGTGAAAGAATTGCTTGCTGGCTTCAATTGCGGGGCTTGCGGCTATGGGAATTGTGACAATCTTGCAAAAGCAATTTGCGAAAAAAAAGCATCCGCAGAAGATTGTCTTCCAATTTTTGAAGAAAATATTGAAAAAATTAAAAAAATTGTTGAAACAGATTAATTTTGATAAAAATTTTAATTTTTTGTTAAAAAATGTGTTTCGTGCTTAATATAGAAAAAACTTATGGGAATAGAGGAAAGAAAGATGAAAAATATTGCTATTATAGAACTAGATATGTTGAAAGTGAAATTGACAATTGCTAGCGTTGTTAAAAATTCGATTGTTGTGTTGTATCAAGTCACCGAAGCGGTGAACTTTGTTGATGACCTTAAAGAAGACGAATTGATTAAGTTGCCAACAATATCAGAAATGATGAATATATGCGTTGGTTTTAAAAGTTTGTGTGATTCTTATGAAGTTGTTGATATCACTTGTTTGTCACATCG
This sequence comes from uncultured Christensenella sp., assembly GCA_964464025.1. Classification (GTDB taxonomy): domain Bacteria; phylum Bacillota; class Clostridia; order Christensenellales; family UBA1242; genus UBA7868. The sequence goes on from CAYXET010000022.1 coordinate 7,427, forward strand.
AAAATTTTATGAATTTAAAAACGAAGTTAGTTTTTATGAACAAATATATGCAAAAACTGGCTTGAAATTTAAAGAAATGACCGAAGAGGAAGAAGTTGACGCCTTTTATTTTGCAGCGATAAATAGTGTTGATGTTTCAAGGGGAGTTTTGCTTTGTGTGAACACAACTGACACTGTGATTTTGAACTATTCAAAACGTAGTATTTTTGAAAAGGTGATAATTCCTTATGGAACACTAAATATTCTTCAAAAATTGAACCTAGAAAATGCTTCGTTGTCGGAAATGACCGATAAAGTCTATAACTTTTTTAGGGAAGAGATGAACAAAATTGAGTGGCTAAAATCGCACGAAGAAGATGTTTCTTTTGTTGGAATGGGGGCATATTTTTCGTCAATTTGTAAGTTGGCACGAAAGCTTACAAAATATCCACTAGAAATTGAAAATATGTATGAATTGTCGAAAGAAAGTTTTAACACAACATATAATTTTGTTTTGGGCCTAGACCTAGACAAAACAAAAAAAATCAAAGGGATTTCGCAAGAACGTTCTGACTTGTTTGCTTGTTCTTTTGCAATTTATAAGGCAATTTTCGATTGCTTTAATGCTGAAAACATTTTGGCAAGCAGGTTAGATTTTAGCGAGGGTGAACTTCACTATTTGGCCAACCCTAGTTTAACCGACAAACCTTATCCCGACATTTTGGGAAGTTCGCTTGATATTATAAACGAATATTATTTGCCGAAACCAAACAATAACGACCACGTTTATTTCTTGACGGTAATTTTGTATAAGCAACTAAAAGTGCTTCATAAGTTGCCAAGAATGTATGTTAAAGCGCTAAGAATTGCATCTAGCCTTTATAATTGTGGAAGTCGTGTTAACTATTATGAAAGTAATCGAGCGGGCTATAATATCATTTTAAATTCGCACATTATGGGCGCTAGCCACAAAGATATTGTTATGGCTGCTTTCATTGTTCTTTGCACAAAACTAGACGATTTTAACCTGACTGAATGGATAAAATATAAAAATCTTTTAAGTGAAGATGATATTCAAGCTGTAAAAAAACTTGCGGTGATAATCAACCTTGCTTCTTCACTTGATGCGTTTAAGAAAAAGAGAATAACCGACATCACTTGCGATTTGCTTGGGGATTCAATTATCATAAAAACACAAACTGAAATTCCTGCTCCGCTTGAAATTCGAGAAGGGATGAAAAATGTTTCTGATTTTAAAAAAGTTTTTAAAAAGAACTTAGAGTTGTTATAAATTTATATGATAAAAATAGAGCAATAAAAAGCACCAATTTTTGGTGCTTAAATTTTTTAAATTTTATACAATTTTATTTGCAATAGAATTATCAACAACCTTATTAAACTCAACACGAGTTGATAGTTCGCCTGCACCTTCTAGCATATCTAGAAGCCTGTTGTAACTTGTGCTTGTCATAACTGGGCTAGAGCACCACGCATCAATAGATTTGTAACTTAAAACGCTTGCTTTTATGCTTTCATCACTGTTTGTTTTGAAACTTGGCCTTAAACTGTCAACAACGGCATCGATATCGCTATTTACAATGAAAAGGTAGGCTTTTTGAATGGCTTTTAGAAAATTTTCTAGTTTTTGCGAATTGTTTTTAATATAACTTTGATTTGCCATAAAGCAAGTGAAAGGAATTTCTCCGGCCTCGACACCAACCGAAGCAACAATGTAGCCCTTATTTTCACGAACAAGTTCGCTGGCAGTTGGTTCGAAAA
>CAYXET010000023.1:0-9057 GCA_964464025.1 uncultured Christensenella sp.
CTTAAATTTGGAAGTGCAGAATATAGAAAGGCCGAAAAAACTTTGACCTTAATTTTTTTGTGCGAAGAAGATAGATATGAAGAGTTTTCTTCAAAAAAAGACGGGATTTTGCAAAATGTGAAGTCTTATGTTGGCCTTGACATTAACTATAATATCAAAATTAAAAAAGCCTTTTTAGACGAAGAAAGGCTAGAGCTTGTAATTAAAAATTTTCTGAAAAAAAACTTTGTTTCGTGCTATTATTCCCTTATTTCGACAAAAATTTCAATGGAAGAAAACAATTTTTGCGTTGAATTGGAATTTTCTTTAAGTCAAAATGAACTAGAAGAAATTAAAAAAGAAATTTTGGCCTTTTTACAAAGTAAATTTTTCTATAATTTTAACATTAGTCTTAAAAGCAAAGAGCGAAATTGTGACAGCCTTGACGAACACAAAAATGAAATTTTAAATAGTTTGATTGACCCGATTAAATTAAACAGAATGAAATTTAAAATTGAAAACAATATTGTTGGCGAAATTTGCGAAAATTGTTGTTATCCCTATCAATTTTATTCCAGCCCCGAAGAAAACATTGTCCTTTGCGGAAATTTAGTTAATTTTGAAGAAATTGAATTCACAAAAAAAGACAAGGAGACAAAAGGAATTAGATATGCAATAAAAATTAAGTGCCTAGACAAAATTTTTAATGCAAGTTATTTTCCCGGCAAAAAAAACCTAGAAAACATTAAAAAACTTGAAAAAGGAATTGACGTTGCCGTGCAAGGAAACTTAGACAGTTTTAATAGTGAGGAATTAAGTTTAAAAATAAAATCAATTGCAAAATGCACAATTGAACCCTATGAACTTCCTAAAAAGGAATTGAACAAAGTTTATCCAACATATCGACATATTTCGCCAAAAAATTACATTGAAGTTGTTCAGGCTAACATTTTTGAAAACAGAGTTGAAAAAGAATATTTAAAAAACAATGATTTTGTTGTTTTTGACCTTGAAACAACAGGGTTAGAGCCAAAAAAACATAAGATAACCGAAATTGGCGCGGTGAAAATTCGAAATGGTCAAATTTGTGAGACTTTTTCAGGTTTTGTTAACCCCGAACAGGAAATTAGTTCGGAAATTACAGAACTAACAGGAATAACGAATGAAATGGTTAAAAACGCGCCAATAATCGACGACGTTTTGCCCGATTTTTTCAAGTTCACTCAAAATGCAATTTTGGTTGGTCAAAATGTGCAATTCGACTTTGGATTTATAGATTTTGCCGCAAAAAGGCTAAGCTATGAGTTTTCAAACAAAATTGAAGACACTCTTTTGATTGCAAAAAAACACATATTTTTAAGAAATTATAAATTGAAAACAATAAGCGAAGCGTTGAACGTGCCTTTGATTAACGCTCACAGGGCAATTAACGACGCCTTGGCCACGGCAAAGGTTTTTATCAAACTTATTGAAAAATTTTACTAAAAGAACCCGCTAAAATTAATCTAAAATTCTAAAACAAAAACTAATTATTGCATAGCAACACTTTTCTTGCAACAATCAAGGAAGCGTTTTGACGCAATTGCAACTCCCACAATGCTGGAATTAATTTTTCAGCAAAAAAGGATAATTTATACTCACTTAATCTTTTTATCGGCAGGTTTTAGATTATTATTAATAAGGAATAGAAATTTTAAGGTATTATTAACTAAAACATAAATTGTTTGTAATAAAAATAAATTTTTTGCAATAAAAATAAATTTTTTGTTAATATTTAACAATCTTTTTGTTAATTATCAATGAATTATAATAAATTTTAATAAGTTTAAATAAATTTCAATAAATTTTAATAAATTTTAATAAAAAGTAGCAAAATAAGTTGCAATTGGAATTTTTTTATGATATAATTAACGCAGAAAGTTAGGAGTGGGCAGTTTGTCCGCTCCTAATTATTAAAAGAAAGGTAGGAAAATGGACAAAGAAAAAATCATTAAAAGTGTAACAAACTTAGTGAAACCTATAATTGAAAACCTTGGTTATGAGTTTGTTGAAACAACATTTGAAGAAGTTGAAGGTGAAAAAATTTTAACGCTTATAATTTATAGCGAAAAAGGAATAACTTTCGACGATTGCAAAATTGTGACAAAAGCTGTTGATGAACCACTTGACGAACTTAATCCAACTAGCGATCAAAGTTATTGTTTGAATGTTTCGTCGCTTGGGCTAGACAGACCACTTGTGACAAAACGTGATTTCGAAAGATTTTTAAACAAAGATATTGAAATTTATGGACAAAACAATAAAATTATTGGTAAAATAGTTGAAGTTACAGATGAAAATGTTGTCTTGAAAGTGAAAAACACAACAAAAACCATTAAACTATCGTTAATCACTAAGGCAAAGCCTTATATTAAATTTTAAAGGAGAATTAAAATGATTAGTAAAGATTTTTTTCAAGCGTTAGACGATTTTGAAAGAGAAAGAAAAATAAGTAAGGAAGATTTTATTAAAGCACTGGAAACTGCTCTTGTTTCGGCATATAAAAAACATATTGGCGAGGCAAAAAATGCTTATGTTAAATTAAATCCCGAAAAATGCACAATTAAAGTGTATAGCTTTAAAGAAGTTAAGGAAGTGGTTGAAGACCCCGACAAAGAAATTAGCTTAGAAGAAGCAAGACAAATTAAAAAGTCATATAAAATTGGTGACCACGTTGAAAAAGAAGAAACTCCAAAAGATTTTGGAAGAATTGCCGCACAAACTGCAAAACAAGTTGTTATGCAAAAAATTAGAGAACTTGAAAGAAACAAGATGGTTGGCGAAATAACTGAAAAAGAAGACCAAATTTTGACTGGAATTGTTAGAAGAACAGAAGGAAAAAATGTTTTCATTGAAATTGGCTCTAATGGAATGGAAGCACTTTTGAGCGAACAAGACCAAATTAAGGGTGAAAAATATCCAATTGGCTCTAAAATTAAAGTTTATGTTAAAAAAATAAGGGAAGACGACACAAAATTTTCAATTGTTCAAGTTTCAAGAGCAAATGCCGGATTTGTTCGAAAATTGTTTGAACTTGAAGTTCCTGAAATTGCAAGCGGAGAAGTTAAAATTAAATCTATTAGCCGTGAAGCAAGCCAAAGAACAAAAATTGCCGTTTATTCGGATAACGAAAACATTGATGCAGTTGGCGCATGTGTTGGAAATCACGGAATGAGAATAAATTCAATTGTAAACGAGCTTAATGGCGAAAAAATCGATATTATTCTTTATAGCGACGACCCACTTGTTTTTGTTGCTCGTGCACTAAGCCCCGGAAAAGTGAATTCAGTTTGCTTCATAGACGAAAAAACAACTCGTGCAATTGTTCCAGACGACAAATTGTCACTTGCAATTGGTGCGGGCGGAATTAACGTTAGGCTTGCCGCAAAATTAACTGGATTTAAAATTGACGTGAAAGCTGAAAACAACAAAGAAGAAAAACCACAAATTAACACATTCGACGACATTTCAACCGACCTAGACGATATGTTTAAGGATTAGTATGAAAAATATTCGAACGTGCATCGCTTGCAAAAATAAGTTTGACAAACGTGAAACAAAATTGATTAAAATCACAAAATGTAACGACAAAATTTGCATAAACGAAAATGTTTTTGGGCGAAGTTGCTATGTGTGTTTTAATGAAGAATGTGTTAACAAAACAATTAAAAATCGATTGATAAATCGGGCATTTAAGCAAAAAATAGATGATGATGTTTATAAAATCTTAGAAGATTTAAGGGGAAATTAATGATTAATAAAGAAGAAAGCAAAATTGAAAATATTAAAAATATTGAAATTACTTTACAAAATGATGTTGTTAAAAACAGTATAAAAGAATTGTCCAACGCAAAAAAAACTTTGGAAAGTTTTTGCTCGCAACTTGCAACAAAATTTAATTCAATAAGACTTCAACAAATTGAAGAAGCAAAGGCAAAAGAGAAAGAAAAAGTTGAAAAAGAAAAAGCAAAAATTGAAGAAGCAAAAACAATTCATAATCCTAGCCAAGAAAAGAAAGTTTTTGACAAAAAATCAAACGATAGGCCTTTTGGGGCAAATAAACCCAATGCCAAGTTTGACGGGAACAAAAAAGACAGACCATTTAACAAAAATGGACAAAATAAACCCTTTGTTAAGCCTTTTAATAAGGAAAAATCTTCAAGCACTTATGTTGAACCTATAATTATCAACAAAGAAAAAGAAAGAAATATAAAATCTAACAAGAAAAAACCGAACGACAATCTTCCGGAAAAGAAAACACTAAGCAAAAAGGCACAATTTAAACTTAGTTTAATTAATGACGACCAAGAAGATGTTGTTAGATTCAGACGAGTTAAAACAAAAAAAGTGAAAGAACAAGAAGTTGCCCCAGTCATTTCAGTTATAGATAAAGCTGTTATGGACACCGAAATGATAACAGTTAAAGATTTAAGCGAAAAAATTGGAAAACCTGTCACAGAAATTGTGAAACAACTTTTTGTTTTGGGAATTATGAGCACAATTAACAGTTCAATTGATTTCGACACCGCTGAACTTGTTTGCAGCGAACTTGGAATTACGCTTGAATATAAAAAGCCCGAAACATTTGAAGAAAAACTTTCAAAACTAAGTGAAACTCAAATCGAAGCAAGCAAACTTGTTCGAAGAGCTCCGGTTGTTACTGTTATGGGGCACGTTGACCACGGAAAAACTTCACTTTTGGACGCAATTAGAAAAACAAACGTTATTAGTGGCGAAGCAGGCGGAATTACGCAACACATTGGTGCATACACCGTTAAAATTAATGGCGAAATGATAACTTTCATCGACACTCCCGGTCACTCGGCCTTTTCAGCAATGCGTGAAAGAGGGGCAAACTTAACCGACGTTGCAATTTTGGTTGTTGCCGCAGATGACGGGATTATGCCACAAACTGTTGAAGCAATAAAACACATTAAAAATGCAAAAGTTCCAATGATTGTTGCAATTAATAAGATTGATAAACAAGATTGCAATGTTGAAAGAATTAAACAACAACTTGCCGATTATGACGTTTTAAGCGACGAATGGGGCGGAGACACAATTATGGTTCCAATTAGTGCAAAAGAAAACAAAAACATTGATAAACTTTTGGAAATGGTTCTTCTTCAATCCGAAGTTTTGGACCTTAAAGCTGACCCAACACAAAAAGCAACTGGAACAGTTATTGAAGCAAAACTAGACAAAGGCAAGGGCCCAATGGCATCAATTTTGGTTCAAAACGGGACATTGCACGTTGGCGACACAATGGTTGTTGGTCTTGCAATGGGAAGAATTAGAGCACTTGAAGACGAAAATGGCAAAAGTGTTAAATCGGCCGGACCAAGCACACCAGTTTCTGTTTTGGGGCTAGACGAAGTGCCAATGTCGGGTGATAAAGCCTATGTTGTTGACGAAAAACTTTCAAAACAACTAATTGAAGAAAGAAAAACAAACATTAAGCGAAGTAAAGCAATTTTGAACACAACAGTTTCAGCCGAAGACTTGTTTAACAAAGCCGATGACAACCTTAGAAAACAACTTAATGTAATAATTAAAGCCGATGTTCAAGGCTCTAGCGAAGCGCTTAAAGAAAGTGTGGAACAAATTGTTAGCGAAGAAGTTAAGTTGAATATTATCAGTTGTAGCGTTGGAAACGTGAACGAAACGGACGCCGAACTTGCAAAAACAACAGGCTCAGTTATTATTTGCTTCAACACAAAACCAGATAGCAAGTCGAGAGTTTTGATTGAACGAGAAAAAATTGAAATTTATTATTCAAAAATAATTTATGACGTTATAGACTATTTGACAAACAAAATGAAATCGATGTTTGCACCTAAGTTTAGAGAAGTTTATGTTGGAAGCGCCGAAGTTCGTGTTGTATATAAGGTTTCTAACGTTGGAATTATTGCCGGAAGTTTGGTTTTGGACGGAAAAGTTATTCGTGGATGCGAAGCAAAAGTTGTTCGAGGAAAAGAAATTTTTGGGCCATTTAAAATTGAAAGCCTAAAAATTAGGAAAGACGACGTTAAGGAAGCGGGTGCAAACAACGAATGCGGAATTAAGCTTGAAGGATATGAAAAATTTGAAGTTGGCGACAAAATTGAAGTTATCAAACTTGAAAAAATTGTAGAATAGGGGGTTAAAATGACAAACAGACTTTTAAAAATTAATGGTGAAATTCAAAAAGAACTATCAAAAATCATTTCCTATAAACTTGTTGACCCAAGATTGTCGGGCACCTTTATCACAATTTTAAACGTTGACACTTCTCCCGACATTAGCCACTGCAAAATAAATATTAGTGTTTTCCCAGAAGAAAAAAGGGAAGAAGCACTTTCTGTTATCAAAAAATGTTCTTCGTTTTTAAGAAAAGAACTTGCCAAAAACATAAAACTTAGAATTATTCCAGAACTTCAATTTATGATTGACAAGGGATATGAGCACGAAGAACATATAAATCAACTATTAAAAGGGATAAAAAATGATTGATGAAATAAAAGAATTAATTAATAATTCGGAAAATATTGCAATTTTTTTCCACGTTTCACCCGATGGTGATGCCATTGGCTCGGGCCTGGCACTAGGTTTGGCACTAAAAAAACTAGGAAAGAATGTTACAGTTTTTTCGCAAGACGAAGTTGAAGAAAGGCTAAATTATCTTCCTATTGAAGAAATTTGCTATGATGTTGTTTCAACTTCTTTTGACCTTGCATTTGTTGTTGATTGCGGGGATATAAGAAGAATTGGCACAATGGAAAACGTTTTGCTTAACGCAAAAAATGTGATTAACATTGACCACCACCTAAATAACACTCATTTTGCCGACTTTTTAATTGAAGACACAAAAGCAAGTTCAACTTGCGAACTTGTTTATGAATTTATTTCTGACCTCAACATTGAATTTACAAAAGAAATTAAACTTTGCCTATACACCGGAATTGCAACAGATACAGGGTGTTTTATGTATAACATAAACGAAAAAACACATCTTATTGCAAACAAACTTATGGAAAATATGTGCGACGAAATCGCAAAATTAAACTATTACTTATTCCGCGAAACTGAGTTTGGCGAAATTAAACTTTTAGGCGAAGCAATTAACAAACTAGAAACTTATTATAACGACCAATTCGCGATTACGGATATGACAACAAAAGACCTTGAAAAACATAACGCAAAAATGGAATATACATCATCTGTTGTATATTTGCTGTCGGGGCTTAAAGACTATAAGGTTGTGTGTGTTATGTGTGAAGAAGGCCGTGGAGCGTTTAAGGTATCGTTCAGAAGCAATCGCTATGATGTTTGTGCACTTGCAAAAAGTTTTGGCGGTGGCGGACACAAGTTTGCCGCTGGGTGTAAAATTTATGGTTCTAGAAACACTGTTAAGAAAATTATCCTACAACGAGCAAAGGAATTTTTATGCACGGAATTTTAAATGTATATAAACCTAGTGGAATTTCAAGCAATTTTTGCTTAGTTTGCCTAAAAAAACAACTTAACATCAAAAAACTTGGGCATCTTGGCACACTTGACCCTTTGGCCTGTGGTGTTTTGCCCGTTGCAGTTAACAAGGCAACAAAACTTTTTGATTTTTATCTTAACAAAAACAAAAAATATTTGGCTGAGTTTACGTTTGGATTTTTAACCGACACGTTAGACTTAGACGGAAAAGTTATTGGGAAATCAAACAAAATTCCATCGAAAAGCGAAATTGAAGAAAAATTGCCAAAATTGATTGGGAAAATAAGCCAAATTCCGCCAAAATTTAGTGCTAAAAACATAAACGGAAAACGTGCTTATGACCTAGCCCGAAATGGCGAAGATTTCACGCTAGAACCGAAAGAAGTTGTTGTTTATGACTTTAAAATTATTAAGCAAATTGACGAAAAAACATTTTTGTTTGAAATTTTGTGTTCAAGCGGAACCTACATTCGAAGCCTAGCGCGCGACTTGGGCACAATACTTGGCACTTGCGCCACAATGACAAAGTTAACCAGAACGCAAAGCGGGGAATTTAAAATTGAAGACGCAACCAATTTTAAGGAAATTAATTCAACTAATGTTAAAGATAAAATTATTAGCCTTGAAAAGCTATTAAGTGACTTTAAAACAATCAATTTAGACGAAAAATACTTCAAAAAATTGACAAATGGCGTTCAAATTGAAACTAGTTTTGAAGATTGCAATCTTGTTGTTGTCTATTGCAACAAAATTTTAATTGGCCTTGGCGAAATTAAAGAAAAAATGTTAAAAATTAAAACAAATTTAATTGCATAGGAGAATGTTTATGGTGAAATTTGGGCCTAGTGGAAATGATGAAAAATTTTATAACGACGGGTTTTCAAAAACCATCGAAGCGTTTTCGTGGGTGAAATCAATGGGGCTTGACCTTTTTGAATATTCTCTTGGAAACGGAATAAATTTAAAACGCGAAACAGCAAAATCTATGGGCGACGAGGCCGAAAAAAATGGAATTGAAGTGAGTATTCACGCACCATATTTCATAAATTTTGCCAATCCTAGTTTAGAATCAAAACAAAAATCTATTAACTATGTTTTGGAAAGTTTGGAACTATTAAAAAATTTTAAGGGGAAAAAATGCGTTATCCACAGCGGAACAACGCTTTCTCGATCTAGGGATGAAGCGCTAAAAACTTTATACGAGGGCTACGACGCACTTTTGAGTGAAGTATATAACAAAGGACTAGGTAATTTTATTTTATGCCCCGAAACAATGGGAAAATATTCGCAAATTGGCACATATAAAGAGATTATCGACCTTTGCACGCTAGACAAATGCCTTATCCCAACACTAGATTTTGGGCACATAAATTGTATTTTACAAGGAAAGTTAAAAACAAAAGACGATTTTAAAGAAATTTTTGATTATTCTTTTCAAAAACTTGGCGAATTTAAAACAAAAAATTTACATATACATTTTTCAAAAATTCAATACACCGAAAAAGGCGAGATTAAGCACCTAGATTTTTCCGACACAACTTTTGGCCCTAACTTTGAGCCTTTGCTTGAAGT
>CAYXET010000024.1:0-8742 GCA_964464025.1 uncultured Christensenella sp.
TATCTTTTTCCAATTGAACCGCTTTCATCATAGTCGCAATTGAAATATTTTGTCATTTCGCTATAAATTTCTTGTGCTTTTGAAGAGTGCTCTTTTTTCATAAGTGGCAAAACGGCAAGTTTATAGCACGCAATTGCTGGGCTTAATTTTAGCACAACACGAGTTTCGTTCTCTAATTTTTCTTCGTTATAAGCTTCGCACAAAACAGCAAGCATCAATCTGTCGGCCCCGATCGAATATTCCACAACATAAGGAATAAATTTTTCGTTTGTTATAGGGTCGGTGTATAACATACTCTTTCCGCTAAATTCTTGGTGACGTGAAAGGTCATAGTTTGTTCGATTATGAATTCCGTTCAACTCTTCCCAGCCCATTGGATAGTGAAATTGAATGTCACAAGCACATTTTGCATAGTGTGCCAACTTGTCGTGGTCTTTATATCTTAAATGTTCTTCATTAAAGCCAAGACGAAGCAAGAAATTTTTAGCTTTTTTCTTATATTCTTCATAAAACTCTAAATCTTGCCCTTCCTTGCAAAACAATTGATGCTCCATTTGTTCAAACTCAATTGTTCGAAAAATAAAGTTTCCGGGAGTGATTTCATTTCGGAAAGATTTCCCAATTTGTGCAATAGAAAAAGGAATTTTGGCACGCATACTTCGTTGCACATTCAAAAAGTTTACGAACTCACCTTGTGCAGTTTCTGGTCGCAAATAAATTTTATCCGAGCTGTCTTCAACAACACCACGAGATGTTTCAAACATAAGTTTAAATTGTCTTATTGGCGTGAAATTGTGCTTTCCGCAAACTGGGCAATTAATTTTGTGCTCTTCAATGAATTTTTCCATTTCTTCATTAGTTAATTTGTCAACACATAAATCAATTTTGTGTTTTTCACAATAATTTTCAATCAAATTATCCGCTCTGTGTCTTGTTTTACACTCTTTGCAATCCATTTTTGGGTCGGAAAACGACGTTGTGTGACCACTTGCATCCCAAACACGAGAATTCATCAAAATTGCCGCATCAACCCCAAAAGCGTTGCGATTTTCTTGCACAAACATTTTCCACCAAGCACGCTTAATGTTGTTTTTAATTTCAACCCCAACAGGGCCATAGCCCCAGGTGTTCCCCATTCCGCCATAAATTTCACTGCCAGCAAAAATTATGCCTCGTCCTTTACATAAATTTACTATTTTTTCCATTGTTGGATTATTTTCCATTAAAGCCTTCCTTTCAAGCAAAAATGCTTTTTATGTTATCGTTAAAAAATTATAATACGAGAAGTATTACATTACAAGTATAATTTTATTTATTTTTATTGTCAATCAAATAATATAAAAATTAATAAAAACATTTTATTTTACTATTGAAATGATGAAAGATATATGCTATAATTAGAATATGAAAAAAGAAAAAATTATTGCAATATGCTATGACTATGACAAAACTTTGGCTCCGTTTGAATCGAGCCTAAACTATGGATTTTTCCAAGAAATTGGCCTAAGCCCCGACGAATTTTGGAACGAACTTAATCACACTCGTTCTTTAATGGATTTCGACGAAAATCTTGGCTTTTTGTTCTATGTTTTATATAAAGCAAAAAAATATAACCTTGAACTGAGCAAAGAAAAATTTAAGCAATATGCGAAAAATGCACACTATTTCCGTGGCGTTGAAACCTGGTTTGAAAGAATTAATAATTACGCAAAAAAACAAGGAATTATTGTTGAACACTACATAATTAGTTCGGGAATAAAAGAATTTATTGAACACACAACAATTGCAAAAAATTTCAAAAAGATATATGCTTCAACCTATCTTTATGACGAAAACGGAAAGCCAATTTGGCCTGCAATTGCAATTAATTCAACAAATAAAACACAATATTTATATCGAATTAAAAAGAACGCAATAGACATTCACCAAAACGTTAACAAATATTCAAAAAATTCTCGTGTGCCGTTTAAAAATATGATTTACATTGGCGACAGTGAAACAGATATTCCTTGTATGAGCATAATGGTTAAAAATGGCGGAACAAGTATTGGCGTGTATGAAGACCTTCCCGCCAAAAAGGAATTGATGCTTGAACTTTTTAAACATAACAGAATTAACAACTACTGCTATGCCGATTATAGCGAAAACAGCGAACTTGAAAAGGTTGTGTTTAAAACAATCGACAAAATTAAAGCACAAAACAATCTTGATGAAATCAACGACGAACTTAATGCATAAAAGATTTTAGAAAAATTTAACAATTATATTAACAAAGTTATAAAAATTCAACGAAAAACAAAAAATTGCTTAAAATATTAAGCAATTTTTTATTATTATATTTTAATTATTTTAATTAATTTAACTATTTTGATTAATTTAACTATTTTGATTAATTTAGTTTATTAATTATTTTAATTAATTTCGTTATTTTAACTATCTTAACTATCTCAATTAACTTAATTATACTAATTAATTCAACTATTTTAATTGATTTAATTTTTTAAATTTAGTTAAATATTTTAATTAATATAATTTCTATAATTTTAATTTTTTATAAATTTAATTTTATAAATTTAATTTTATAAATTTAATTATTTAAATCTATTTTTTATAAATTTAATTTTTATAAATTTATCTATTTTATTGACTTTAATTAATTTTATTAATTTTTTATTAAAAATTATCTTGTTTATATTTTGTTGTAAATTCAACAATTTCACTTGGAGTTGATAAGATATTGAACGTTTTATCAACACAAACAATGTTTTTTGTGACATTCTTTTTTGTTATAATTGATGCTAGATATTTTTCAAAATCGTTTGTTATAACAAATTCCCCACGAGAATAGAAAACTTTAATTGGCTTAAAAATTTTGTTGTTAATTAGTTTGTTACAATATTTTTTCAACTTCCCCAAATTAATTTTTTCAAGTGATTTTGTAGATTTAATATAATTATAAAACTCGTCGTTATTTTTTAAAACTTGATAGACAAAACTAAGCGTGTTTTCCTTATTATTATTTTCTATAACGTAGTTATATTTGAAAATATTTTCTTTTTCAAACTTATATCTTTTTAGTCGCAATTTTATTTGCTCTTTGCTGTCCCCACGATTTTTTAGTCTTTTTTTAAGCTCTCGCTTTGAAACAAACAAAAAAATTGTTTCAACAAGAATTTCGGTCATTTGTTCTTTCAAATTAAACGTTCCAATAACACCCATATCCTTCAAAAGATGTTTATTTGTTATAAGAAGGTCTTTGCACAAATTTTTCTCTACTCCATAGAAATTGTTGTGAATTAATTCGTGCTCGAAAAAATCGTTCGCTTTAATTTTTTCTTGAAAACTTTCCTTTGTTATGAAATGATATGGTTGACCCTCGCTTTCGCCTTTTCGCATTTCACGCGATGTGAACGATTTGATATACTCAAGGTTGTCGTCCTTTGAAAGTAGTTCCTTAATTATTGTGTTTTTCCCGCATGCTGAACTGCCTGATAAAAGTAAAATCATTATTTTTCTCCTTTATTTTTAATTAATTCATTCATTTTTAATTCAAGTTTTTCAATTACAACTTGTGCATTTTCTTTGCTATATTCAAAATCAAAATACATTGGCTTTCCTATAACTAGTTTATTTCTTCTGAAAATTCTATTCTTTTTTAAATAGACCATTGGAATGATTGGAGCCCCGCTTTTTAGGGCAAACATTGCAATTCCTTGCTTAATTCCATTCACTTCTTCGGTTGTTGCACGTGTCCCTTGCGGGAAAATCAACAAATTTTTGTTGTCTTTTAACACATTTAAACACTTTTTTATACTGCTTAATTCTGGGTTTTTTCTATTAATTGGAATTGTCCGCATTTGTTTATAGAACCACGATTTTATTTTGTTGCTGTAAAGTTCTTTTTTGCACAAGGCAAACACTTTTGTTTTGGCTGCGTAGTAGATTGGAATAAAATCTATGTTTGATTGATGATTGCAACACAAAATTGCTTTTGACTTCATTAAATTTTCTTTGCCAACAACTTTAATTGGGAATAAAATTTTTAGTGGCAAATAGCAAAGTATATATAAAATTTTATAAAACATATCTCTCCATTTAAACAACTTTTTAAAAAAGTTTTTCATTTTTAAATTAAAAATAGTTGGATTTTTAAGTGCTTAATTTTTTAAATATTTTTTTGGCAAAATGATTTTATTAAAATTATTATTAAATTTAAACTTAATAAAGCAAGAAAAATTAATTGAAAAATTTTAATTAATTAAAACAAAAAATTTTATTAAATTTAGTAAAAATTAAAAAGCATTAAAATTAATGAAATTATTAGATTTTGCTTAAAATAAAACTAAACAACATAAAAATTATACTATATTTTATTACATTTTTCCACTAAATTTTCATTTTCTTTTATAATATTATAAATTTTTTCAACAGTTTCGTCTAAATTTATGTTGGTTGAATCTATTCTAATTGCGTCATCTGCCATTTTTAATGGACTTAATTTCCGATGCTCGTCGCGATAATCCCTTAAAACAAGGTCTTCCTTTATTTTTTCCAAAGGAATTGTTTTGTTGTGTTGAAGATATCTTCTTTTTGCACGCTCATCGATTGAAGCCGTTATAAAAAACTTGTGAGTGCAATTTTTCAGAACACTAGCCATATCTCTTCCGTCAATTATAATATCGTTTTTCATTGCCATATCTTGCTCAATTTTTTTGATAAATTCTCTAACAAACTTGTTTTGTGACACAATTGATGAAGTTAATGAAATTTTGTTTGACGAAAGTTTGTCTGTTATGCACTCGTTATGCATATAAATTTGCCCTTCGTGGTCTATAAACTTAATTTCTATGTCAGTTTTTTCCAAAATTTTAGGAATTTTTTTGTTGTTTTCGTCTAAAAATATTTGCTCGTCTATGTTGTTTTCGCAAACATAAAATGCTATGGCACGATATAACAAACCACTTGAAAAATGATTGATACCAAGCTTTTTTGCAAGTTTTCCACACACCGAACTTTTTCCGCTTCCGCTTGTCCCGTCAATCGCAATCACTAATTTTTTCATAAATTTCCCGCCTTTTAATATATTTTTCAAAAATTTTAATCAATTTAATTTTATTTTAACTAAATTTAATTTTAATTTATTTTTATTTTAATTGTTTGTTCAATTTCAATATAATTTTAAACAACAAAACTACTAAATTATTTTTAACAAGTTGTTTAGCAAAATGTTTAAACAAAGCAATCCTTCCAACTTTGCCTTTTAGGACATAATTTGTTACTTTATGTTTGCGAAACAACGTTTAATTTAATGTTGCTATCATTACAAAAATTTTTATCAATTTATTTTGTTTAAAAATTTATTATTCCCTTAAAAAGCACTCAATTTCCGACATAATTTTATCTTTTTCGCTAAAATTTTTAAATTCGGCTTTTGGCATTGACCTAAACCACGTTAGTTGCCTTTTTGCATAGTGCCTAGAATTTAATTTTATTGTTTCAATCAACTCGTTTTTGCTAATTTTCTTATCAAAATAGTCAAAAAACTCTTTATATCCAATGGCTTGCATACTTTGATTTTCTTCTGTTAGATTATATTTTTTAATTACATTTTCAACTTCTTCTTCTAAACCTAAACTAAACATTTCTTCAACACGACGATTGATTTTTTCATACAAAACTTCTCTTTCTTCATCCAAAACAATAAGTTTATAGTCATATTCGCTTTTAAGTTCAACGTTCTCAATTTCGCCACTTTCCAAAATTTCTAGCGAACGAATGACGCGCTTAACGTCGTTGGGGTGCAACTGTTTTGCCCGCTCTTCATTTTTCTTTAAAAGAATGTTATACAAAAACTCATTGCCTTTTTCTTCGCTTAGCTTTTTCAACTCTTCACGCAAAGTTTGATTTTTTTGCGTTTTAGAAAAAGAATATGGAAAAAGCAAACTTTTCATATAAAGCCCAGTCCCGCCAACAATAATTGGAATTTTGTTTTGCTTTTTTGCATTTTCAATTTCTTGTTTGGCAAGATTAACATAGTCTGAAACACTAAAAGAATCACTCGGGCTTATAATATCAATTAGTTTATGTGGATATTCCTTTTGCGTTTTTTTATCTATTTTTGCCGTTCCAATGTTCATATCCTTATATATTTGCATACTATCACATGAAATTAAATAGCCATTAAATTTGTCGCAAACTTCCAAACTTAGTTTTGTTTTTCCAACACCTGTTGGGCCACCAATTAAAATAATCTTGTTCATTAAACTTTCCTTTTAAACCATTTTTCAAGTTCATTTTTTGTTATTTCAATCACCGCGGGTCTGCCATGAGGACACGCCAAGGTCATATCGTTTTCTTTCATTAGTTTTAACAAACAAACAATTTCATCTTCGCTTAGGCTATCGCCCGCCCTAACAGAGGCTTTGCACGCTTTTTGAGAAAGTTTTTCTTTTAAAATGTCAATATTTGATAGTTTTTTCAAACTTGATAAATCTTTTAGGACATCGTCAACGAAATTTTTTAAGTTTAGATTGCTAAGAATTTGTGGAATTGATGAAATTTTGTAGCAATTTTCACCAAACAAAGAAATCTCAAAACCCAAAGAAACAAATGTTTGGATATTTTCGTCCAAAAAGTTTGCTTCAAGCTCGTTAACCGAAAAAATGTATGGAACAATTAGCGGTTGAATGACTAAATTTTTTTCTTCCATGTTATGAACAAGTTTGTCGAAATTTAACCTTTCGTGGCACGCGTGTTGGTCAAAAACAAGCAAGGAATTATCCATTTCAACAAGAATATAGGTTTTGAAACAAGTGCCTAAAATTTTATAGTTCAAAGCCGAAATGTTATCGAAAATTTGTTGTTTTGTTGAAGAACTTTCTTCATAATTATAAGTTTTTTCGCTATTTTCTTCAATAATTTTGCTATTTTCGCCATAATTTTTGCTTACAACATTCACTTCTTCAATTGCTTCTTCTTGTGCTTGAATTTTAGCGGTTTCTAGCCTTTTTTCAATAATTTCCGAAAAAATTCCGCCATCGTTAAAACTTTTTGCATCTTTTGCTAAATTTTCATAATCTTCAAAAATTTTTCGTTCTTTTTCTTTAAAAATTTCGTTATATCTTTCATTAATCGTGCCAAAACTTTTTCCGCCAAAATTTTCACGATTTTTTGTGCTGGTGCTATCATTATTTAAATTTTCACTGTTAACAAAGTTTGGTTTATTTTCTAAACTAGCTTCATCATCAAACAAATTAATTTGTTTTATACTGTTAACTTCGTTTAGTGCTTTTGTTATGCTTGTCCAAACATAGCCATAAATTTTTTGAGTGTTTTCGAACTTAACATCTAGTTTTGTTGGGTGAACATTAACATCTAGGCTATCGAAAGGAATGGTTATGTTTAGGATATAAATTGGGAACTGACCTTTCATTAACATATTTCCATAGGCATTTTGCACGCACGAAGAAATCATTGAGTTTATCACATATCTGTTGTTTATGAAAAGCGATTGACTTGTTCGATTGCTTTTTGAAAAGGTTGGCTTTGAAATGTAGCCCGAAATTTTGAAGTCGGAAAAAGTATGGTCAACTTTTATAAGATTATTTAACACGTCTTTTTTATAGATTATATAAATACAATCTTCAAGGTTTGTGCCGTTCGTTTTGTATATTAAATTTTTATCAACAATATAAGTAAATTTTACTTTTGGATTGGAAAGAATGTATCTTATCACAAGATTAGTTATTTCATTTTCTTCAGTTTTAGGTTTTCGCAAAAACTTTTTTCTGGCCGGAATGTTATAAAAAAGTTCACTAACTTCACAAATTGTGCCGTTGTTTAAACTTGCTTCGGAAAAATTTTTTATAATTCCCCCGTCAATTTCAATTTCTTTTCCGAAAGAAAAATCTTGCTGTTTTGTTTGCATTTTAAACTTGCTAACAGATGCTATGCTTGAAAGTGCTTCGCCCCGAAAACCAAGTGAAGAAATGTTTGAAAGGTCGTCGACCGAAGAAATTTTGCTTGTTGCGTGTGGCAAAAAGGCGGATTTGACATCGTCGGGATGAATTCCGCTTCCGTTGTCGACAATTCTAACAAGGTCTATCCCACCATTTTCAATTTCTATTAAAATTTCGCTTGCGTTTGCGTCCAAAGAGTTTTCAACAAGTTCTTTCACAACACTTGCTGGCTTTTCGACCACTTCTCCCGCCGAAATTTTATTAAAAATTTCTTTTGATAACACATTAATTCTTTTCACTTTATCTTTCCTTTTAATTAATAATTTTTGCTTTTGATTTTTAAAATTACTTTTCTTTATTATTAATTTTTTTATTAAACTAAAACTTATTTTAAACTTTCTTTCAAGTTTGTTAAAATTGAAAACGCTTCTAGCGGACTAATTTTATCGATATCAAGGTCTTTAAGAATGTTTATCGCTTGAACATCTTTCACGCTTTGTGGCTGCAAATTATCGTTTTTAACAACGTCTTTTTCTTCCAGTTTAGACAAAATTTTCTTGCTATTTTCGATGATTTCGTTCGGAAGACCGGCTAACGACGCAACTTCAATCCCAAAACTTTTGCTTGCCGAGCCACGCACAATTTTTCTTAAAAACATCACTTGCCCGTTAAATTCCTTAACTGTGATGCGATAGTTTTTCACCCCATCAAGTTTCCCTTCAAGTTCGGTCAATTCGTGATAGTGCGTTGAAAACAAGGTTTTTGCTCTTAGGTGCTTGCTTAA
>CAYXET010000025.1:0-8585 GCA_964464025.1 uncultured Christensenella sp.
ATCATTATATTTAATTCTTCTGTATGGTGGTTTTGATAAATCATAGGAAGTGAATTTATCATAGATTGCATAAGAAAGTTCTTCTGCATTAGCAAAAACATCTTCTTGTGTTGCAAAACTTAATTCAAAGTCGATTTGATAGAATTCTCCCGGCGTTCGGTCTGCTCTTGCTGCTTCATTTCTAAAACAAGGTGCAACTTGGAAATATTTATCAAAGCCCGAAACCATCAAAAGTTGTTTATATTGTTGTGGCGCTTGTGGAAGAGCATAAAACTCACCTTTTGCCAAAATTGTTGGAACAATAAAATCTCTTGCCCCCTCTGGTGAAGAAGAAGTTAAAATTGGAGTTTGAACTTCCGTGAAGCCCATATCGCTCATTTTATTTCTAACAAACCTCAAAATTTCTGCTCTTTTTGTTATTCTGTCGTGAAGTTCACGATTTCTTAGGTCTAGGAACCTATATTTAAGCCTTAAATCTTCTTTTGCTTTTTGTGCATCACAAATTTCAAAAGGAAGAAGACTTTCGCATTTTCCTAAAATTGTCACACTTTCAACTTCAATTTCAATGTCTCCCGTTGGCATTTTAGGATTTTTGCTTTGTCGTTCCAAAACTTTTCCGCTAACTGAAATTGTGCTTTCTTTTGAAATATTTTCAAGCAAACTTTCTTCACTAAAAAGAAGTTGTGTTATTCCAAAATGGTCACGCAAAGTAACAAAAGTTATACTCCCAAGTTTTCTAATTGTATCAACAAAACCTGCAAGTCTAACAACTTTTCCCGCATCTTCAATTCTCAATTCTCCACAATTATGTGTTCTGTAAATGTTTTCTCTCATAAGTAACTCCTAAATTTTAAAGCAAATTATCTTTGTTTAATTAGCATTTTTAAAACAAATTTGCTTATAGATTACTTTAATTATACAATAAAAATTCCCCTTGTGCAAGTAAAATAAAAAATATCTTCAAAACAAATGTTTAATTTTTTTAAAAGAAAAAATAAAAAACTATTGAAAATTTGTTTTTTCATTGATATAATAACACTAGGAGGAAATAATATGAAAAAGTTTATTTCAATACTTTTAGTTGCAATTGCCTTTGTTGGATGCTTCTCATTTTTTGGATGTAATGAAGACACAAAACCCGAAACACCTAAAACGCCTGAAGAAGAACAAAAAGAAACAACTATTATAACATTAACAAAACAAGCGAGCGTGCAATTTGTTTTAGACCAAAACAACAAAGTAATGTCTGTTTTTTCGGAATCTGAAGAAGGATCACAAATTCTAAGTCAAGTTAATTTTGTTGATATGGATGCAATAACTGCAACAAGAACATTTACTGACTATGTCACAAAACTTGGTTATGTCCCATTCAAACTAAATATAATAAGAGAGGATAATTTTAATTCTATCGCAGTTGAAATCGGTTCAGCCTTAGATGAAGACAAATATAGCAGTTTGAAAGCCTCATTGAAAAATTCTATACTTTCCTATTTTAAAGAAAATGGAATAATGTGCGGAGCTCGTATTATTGCCCGAGAAATATTAGAAATAGCAAATTACACTGCTCGTTACTTTTATCAATCTGGAATTTTTATTGGTTCAACAAACGAAGAAGCATTTGATGCAATTAAAAAACTTCATAAATATGAAAAAACATTAACTTATGCAGCTTTTGAAAAATATAAAGAAGAATTCGAATTAATCAGAAAAGATTATGACAAAGAACTTGAAGAAAATGAAAGAAGCATTAAAGAACTTCAAAAAACTTTGGTAACTAAACAACAAGAATTTGAAATAGCCAAAAAACTTCCAGCTAGCGAAGAAAACACAAATAAAACAGAGCAACTATATGCAGATATATGGGGAATTAACGAACAAATTAAACAAAAAACCGCGCGGATAAACGACATCCTTGCTGAACTAAATCCTAGTTTTGAAGCAAAAAAGATAGAGATTGAAAGAGAATATGAAGGTGATTTTCTTCGAGTTGAACAAGAAACCGAAGCAAAACTTGTAACAGGCAAACAAACACTTGAAAAGCAAAAACAAGATTTTGAACAAATGACAGAAGAAGAAAAACAAGAAGTGCTTCAAAAAATTGACATAAATCAAAACTCAATTGATGAATTTCAAAGAGAAATTGATAAATAGAAACATCAAAAAAGAGACAAATTTCAGTCTCTTTTTTTTAAAAAATTTTATTTTTCATTATCTTCAACAATTTCGTCAAGTGGTTCTATTAATAGGTCCGGATTCTCAATAAACTTTGTTCCAAGCTTAATCCCTTTTGAATAATAGAAACCATCACAAACACGTTCATCAACAACCATTCCAAGCTTCATAATCTTTCGCTTTGAAATGTTATCAAATTCATCCACAATTGGCTCGAAGTGTTCTTTTCCCATTGAAACGAATTGACCAGTCGTTCCAAATTCATAAAGATGATGATAAACATAATCTGTTCCCAAACTTTTCATATTCGTTAAAAAACACGTTGTGTGGAAAGGGCTGGCCTTGATTAATTTTTTTGGCAAAAGCCCGTGATTGTCCATAAATTTTAGCAAACCCATAACAAATTTTAAAAATCCATTTGGAAGTTTTAGCAATTTTCGTGCAACATCATCTGTGTCGTTCTTATCCGTCACAGCGCAATTTTCGTTTATAACTTTATCAATTTTTTCTTTCACTTGATAAATACTTTCTTTGCCAGTGAATTCAATTTTAACAGTTGTTTCGGGTGCATCTTCCCTTAATTTTTTTTTAATTACAAAACAAATGCTTATGTTTTTTCTTGCATAAACTTTTCTGTTCATAACAAATCTGTTCATTTTAGGTCTATAAGCATACATCCTTACAAGCCCAGCCAAAACAACGTGCATATATGTGAATCTGTTCCCTTTTTCACGCTCGGACTTAATAAATTCATCAATTTTTTCACATTTTATTTTAGTTTTACTAAAAACTTGAGCATCATAGCGTTGTGGCATTATATAACTCGTCATTCTTAAAATTGGGTCACAATGTTTTAGTTTTACCCCGTCTGATCTTTTTCTACACATAATTTGATTATTGCATAAAATTAATTGCAATGTCAAACATATAAAAGAAAAAAACGAAAAAATTAATTTTACTTAAATTGTATTTTAAATATTAAACACAAAATTAAATAAAATTAACTTAAAATTATATTTCAATAATCTCTAAACTTTCCAAGGCATCTTTAACCAAAAATTCAACATCTAACTTGTCTTCTTCGGCTTTCACTCTTTCCAATTTTGGTTTTATGACCGGATTTTTTGGCAAAAAAACGGTGCAACAATCTTCAAACGGCAAAATAGACGTTTCATAAGTCCCAATTTTGTGTGAAATTTCAATTGTTTCGTCTTTGTCAAATGCAATTAGCGGTCTTAGCGCCACAGTTAAATTTAGCACCGAATTCGAACTCGTCAAACTTTCAATTGTTTGGCTAGCCACTTGTCCTAAACTTTCCCCAGTGATAATAGCCTTATAATCGTTCCTTAGCACCAAACTTTCGGCAATTCTCATCATAAATCTTCGCATAATTGTTATCATATAGTCGCCGTCACAATGTTTGTGAATTTCTTCTTGAATTTTTGTGAATGAAACAACATAAAGTCGCTTTATTTGTGTGTAGGGCTTAATTAGTTTTGCAAGTTTAATAACCTTATTTTTTGCGTTTTCGCTTGTATATGGAAAGCTTTGAAAGTGAAGAGCATCACAAATCATTCCTCTTTTTGCAATTTCATATCCCGCAACTGGGCTATCGATTCCACCCGAAAGCAAAAGCAAGCCTTTCCCCGCACTTCCAACCGGCATTCCGCCCGCGCCTTTAATTATTTCATCAAAGATATATGTCTTTCCACTTTCTCGAATATCAATTGAAACTTCGGTCTTAAAGGAATGAAGGTCAACAATCAAGTTTTCGCCGGCTTCAAAAATAACTGCTCCAATAAGTTTTGAAAACTCTGTCGAGTTCATTTTAAACGACTTATCCGCCCTGTTAACCGAAACACGAAAAGACGTGTTCGAAAGTTTTTTTTGTTTGAAATAGTTAATAATATTTTCTTCGCTTGTTTCAATTTCGTCGGCAACACTAATTGAATGTATCCCAAAAATTTTCTTTAAAGTTGCAATTATGTCGATTTCGTCGCACGGATTATAGTCCGAAACTATATATCTTGTGTGCACAAAAACAATGTGACATTCAAAATCTTTCAACGCTCTTTTAATGTTGTTTAAGAGCAATTTTTCAAAAAATCCTTTGTTGTTTCCTTTCAAATGTATTTCTGAATATCGAACAAGTATCACTCTTTTCATAGTTTTCTCCTAATGTCTTTATTTTAAAAATTTAGAAAATAAAAATTTCATTTTTCATATATTTTTTCCAATTTTCAATATATTTTCAATTTAATATTAAAATTTTTATAGTTTTTCCCTTAAAGTGTTAACGCATAAAGCCAAAACTTCACAAAATTCCACAATTTCTTTTTCAGTTGTGTGTTTGCCTAAACTAACCCTTAAATTTCCAAGAATTTCTTCCTTGTTTTTGTGCATACTTTCAAGTGCTCGATTTCCGCTCTTTTTGCTTGAACACGCACTGCCAAGCCCAACACAAATGTTTCGACTGCTTAGCATATTCATTATCGTTTCAGCGTTTAAGCCAAGAACCGAAAAACTTAAAATATATGGTGAACAATCTTCTGGATTAGACGGCGAATTGATAACAATTCTATCAATTTCCATCAATTTTTTTCGCAAAAGTTCGTTTAAGGCAAAAACCTTCAAATAGTTTTCTTTTTGCCCAGATATAGCCCTTAAAATTGTGTCATAGAACGCAAAAATCATCGGGGCGTTGGTTGTTCCTGCACGAACATCAAATTCTTGACCACCACCCAAAATTAACGGTTTAAGCAAACTTATATTTTTCACATAAAATCCAGCAATCCCCTTTAAGCCATAAATTTTGTGGCTAGAAATTGTGTAGAAATCTAGGTTCGAAACATCAACTTCAATTTTTCCAAGTGCCTGAACGCCGTCGCTATGAACAAGAGTTTTTGGATTTTTTTGCTTAATTTTTTTTGTCAAATCATTCACATCGCAAATTGCGCCCGTCTCGTTTGAAACATTCAAAATTGAAACAAATTTTGTGTTTTGATTAACATTTTCAAGCAAAAATTCTTCATCTATTTCCCCGTTTGATTTTGTTGGGATAAAAACAATTTTTTTGCCACTTTGTTGAAGTTTTTTTGCCAAATTAAACACGCTAGGATGTTCAAGCGAACTAAACAAATATTCCTCATTTTTGTTGTTTGAAATCACACTGTTAACAATTATATTATTCGCTTCGGTGCTGGTCGACGTGAAAATAAAATTGCCACCTGAACTTCCTTTCAAAAGTTTAACAATTTTTGCTCTCACTTCTTCAATTTTTTGGCCAATTTGAACACTTTCTTTATATAAAGCCCCGGGGTTATAAAAATATTTTTGATATTCAACAAAATTTTGAACAATTTCGTCGTCGGGCTTTGTTGTTGATGCGTTATCTAAAAAAATCATACGAAATATTATAACATAAAATTATAAAAAAACAAAAAAAATTTTATCAATTTAAAAATTGTTTATTAAAAAAATTTTTAGTTTAAAGCACAAGATTTATGGCACAAAATCTAAAAGGTTTGAAAGTTTGTTCGAGTTTAGATAAACTTCGGGGATTTTCCCAATAATCACGCTTTCGCAAATTAAAATGCTAGTTTGTGTTTTGACCGTGTTATTTTTTAGTGGAAGAATAATATTCACTTGTGTGTCGATTGAGAGATAGAGCTTGTGAATTGTTTGATTTATTCCGCTAGAATTAAATTCACTTAAAAAATTGCAAGTGACATCACCAATTGGAATTAATTTCACGTTAACTTGTGGGCCAAGGCCGTTAAAAAGAGTTATCCCTGAAAAAGTCCCAATTGGAATATTTATTCCGTCAGCACCAATTTTTTCTAGTTTAATTTGGCTTGCTTTTATTAAATCTTTTGTTAGCATATTAATTTGCACTGAATTTGCTTGAATTAGCGTGATGTTTCCATCCATATCAGACGTGATATTCACAAGATTATCGTAAATATTTTTGTTTGTGATAAGTTCGCTAACAGCGTTGTTAACTGCTTTTATGCTAAGGGCTCGAACACGGCTTTCGGAATAATCGAAAACAATTCTGTTAACGTTTGTCCCAAAGTATATAAGCAAAACGTTGATTAATAAAATAACCAGAAGAAAAATTGCAAGTCGCTTTTTTCTTCGCTTTTTTCTTAAAAAAGTTGTTTGAGTTGCATCTTTTAGCAAAAAATTTTTTTCTAAATTTATAGTTGAAAAATTGTTTTCCGATAAACTTTTTGAACTTATATTGTCTTTCGGTAAACCTTTTTTGCAAAAATTGTTTTCAAAAAGGTTGTTTTTTGTTAAATTTTTTCTAAAAAATCTCATTATGCTATTATATGAGTTATTGTTTTTAATAATAACTTGCATATTTTAGCAAAAAATCAAAGGGGTTAAAATTAGAAAATTAATTAAATTTTAAATTATTAATAAGTTGGAATCAATTTAAACTTTTAATAGGCAATAATTTAAAATATTTTAATTTTAATTGCCAATAATTTAAATCGGGCGATAAAAAGATTAGGCGACATCAAATTATTCTTACTTTTTTGTCGAAAAAAGTAGCAAAAACGCGTGGGGGTTGCGATTCCCCCAGGCCCCTAAACGCTTTCTTTGTTATTGCAAAAAATGTGTTACTACGAACTAATTAGTTTTATTTTTTTGTTTAAAAAAATCAATAATAAAATTTAAATAAATGCTAAATTTTTATATTGTTAATAAGTTAGATTTTAATTAAATTTTAATAGGCAATAATTTAAAACATTTTAATTTTAATTGCCAATAATTTAAATCGGGCGATAAAAAGATTAAAAAATAGGAAGAAACATAAAATTTCCTCCTATTAGTTTTAATTTAAGTGACCAAAATTGAACTCACTTTAATAGCAACATTTTAATTTAAAGATGCAGTCATTAAAATCACGAACGCTATCACCACGAACACAAGCCCAATCATTTTTAAACTTACATAAACTCGGTCATAACTTGCAATAAAGTTCGTTTTTCGAACAGTTTTAGTTATTCTTCTTGCAAGGCAAATTATGGCAAAACCAAGCCCGCCAAGCAAAATTGAAGTTATAAAATCTACCCTTGTTAAAGCATCAATTAAAGTCATTGTTGTGTTAAGCAAATAAAACATAATATTCTCCTAATATTCAATATTATAAAACAAAAAAGTCTTCTCGTCAATAGAAAATTAAATTTTTCTTGAAACCATAATTTTAGCAACAACCCCTGAAACAAAAATTATGAAATATATCCCCGCAACTGAAAGCAATAAATATAGGTGCAAAGGCGAGCAAATTGTGTGATAAAAACACAAAAAAGCACTTGAACAAAACAAAAAGTTTGCATAAGAAAAAAGTATATTCAAAACATTTGAAAATTTATATCTTTTTAACCAAATTAATTGAATAACAATCAATACATTCAAAATTGCATAGATAACAAAAATGTATGCTGGAATGATTTTGGAAATCAAAAACACAGTCAAAACACAAACTTGGAAAATGAGGTTTGAAACAATAGAAACTGCCTCACTCAATCTAGTTCTTTGAATTTTGCTTTTAGAAAACATAAATCCAAGCACAGAAAACGCAAAAGCAAGCAAAAAAATCAAAACTGCATAAAGCGGAAAATCTTCCACCAAAAACTTATTATTCAAAAATATAACTGCAAAAGCCAAAATCAAAACAACTTTTGCAAATTCAAAATAATCACCTAAACTTAATTTTCTTTTCATAAAAAATATCATATCACAAAATTCAATAAAAAACAATTATTTAACATTTTTTTTCAAATTTTAATATGATTATTTTATAAGGAGGAAAAAATGAAAAAATTATCGTTGCTAATTTTAGCAATTTTTATCGGGTTTAGCGCCTTTTTAACAGGTTGCAAAAATGATAGATTAATAAGAATTAACGAAGTTACTCACAGCATATTCTATGCCCCGCTTTATGTGGCGATAAATAACGGCTATTTTGAAGAAAATGGCATAGAGATTGAATTAACAAACGGGGGTGGCTCCGACGCGTCTATGACAGCCCTTTTAAGCGGTTCGGCCGATGTTAGTTTGCTTGGCCCAGAAACCGGAGTTTATGTTAACAGTCAAGGCAAAGAAAACGCACCAATGATTTTTGGTCAACTAACAAAAAAAGATGGCAGTTTTTTAGTTGGAAAAGTTGATGAACCCGATTTTAAATGGGAAAATCTTAAAGGAAAACACGTTATTGCAGGCCGAAAAGGCGGTTCACCGGCAATGAGTTTGCAATATGCAATTGAAAAAAATGGAATGAACATTAATAGCGACCTTAATTTCGATTTAAGCGTTGCGTTTAATATGACTGTTGGAGCTTTCACTGGCGGCACAGCCGATTATCTCACAGTTTTCGAACCAACTGCCATCTTTTTTTGTTA
>CAYXET010000026.1:0-8534 GCA_964464025.1 uncultured Christensenella sp.
GACCCACTTGATGCCGAAATTGTAATTTGCAACACTTGTGCGTTTATCAGCGATAGCCGAAAAGAAAGTTTAGAAACAATTATAGGAATAAGACATAATTCAAAAAAACTAGAAAAGATGATTGTGACGGGATGTTTGGGTGAAAAAAACCTAGATGAACTTAAAGAAAATTTAACCGAGGCCGACCTTGTTTTGCCACTAAAAGAAAATAAATATATTGTTCGACATATTTTAAATTTATATGGTCTAGAAGAAGAATTTTCACCAAAATTTTGTGGATTAAACAGAATTGTTTCAACTCCAAAGCACTATGCCTATTTAAAAATTGCTGACGGTTGTAATAATTTTTGTGCCTATTGCACAATTCCTTTCATCAGGGGAAGATATCATTCTGTGCCACTTGAAAATCTTTTAAAAGAAGCCGAAGAACTTGTTAGAAATGGAGCAAAAGAACTCATTTTAATTGCACAAGACGTCACAAAATATGGCTATGACCTTTATGGCGAATATAAAATTGTTGAATTGATTAGGGAACTTTCAAAAATTGAAGATTTAAAATGGATTAGGTTGTTATATTGTTACCCAGAACTTGTGTCGGACGAATTGATTGATGAAATTTATATTAACCATAAAGTTTGTGCATATATTGACATTCCAATGCAACACATAAACGATAGAATTCTTGGTTTAATGAACCGAAAAGGCGACAAAAACAAAATTGAAAGCGTTGTTAAAAAAATTTTAAGTGCAAAAAATTATATTTGCATAAGAAGCACGTTCATTTTAGGTTTTCCAACTGAAAAACGAAAAGACGTGAAAGAACTTGAAGAGTTTTTGAAAAAAAATAAGTTAAATAACGTTGGATTTTTCGCCTATTCCAAAGAAGAAGGCACAAAAGCATATTATTATAAAAAACAAATTCCTAATTTTGTTAAAAAAATAAGAGTTAAAAAATTGCAAAAACTTCAAAATAATGTTATAATAGAGAATAATAAGAAACTAATTGGCAAAATTTTAGATTGCGTTTGCGACGATGTTGGCAATTTTGGCTCTGTTCTTCGAAGCGAATATAACGCGCCAGAAATTGACACAGTTGTTTATGTGCAAAACAAAAATTTGCAAGTTGGAGAATTTTATAAGGTGAAAATCACGGGATATAGTGATGTTGACCTTGTGGGGGAGATTATTTATGAAGCTTAACACACCAAACAAAATTACAATTTCAAGAATATTTTTAATATTGTTGGTTGTATTTTTCTATTTTGCAGACTTTATTCCGTTTGCAATTGGAAAGTTTGTTGCACTTTTAGTTTTTGCTTTGGCGGCCTACACCGACCACCTCGATGGCTATATTGCCCGAAAAACAAATCAGGTGACAACTCTTGGAAAGTTCCTAGACCCAATTGCCGACAAACTTCTTGTTTTTTCGGCATTAGTTCTTGTGTGCGTAGACGGAACACTTCTTCCAATTTTTGCCGAGATTGTGCTAATTTTGATGCTATCGCGAGACTTTATTGTTGGTGCACTAAGGCAAGTTGCGGCAAGCGAAAATGTTATCATTTCGGCCGATAAAATGGGAAAATTAAAAACTGTTGTGCAAGATGTTGCCTTAACTGAAATATTATTATATTCAGCACTAAGTGCATTATCTGGTGTGGTTAGCATTTCAAGCAATTTGCTTTTTGCGTTGATGTTGGCGGGGCATATTCTAATTGGTCTTGCCACAATAATCAGTGTTATTAGTGGAATTAATTATTTAGTAAAAAACAAAGAAGTATTTTAAAAATAAGGATGGTAAATTATATGGATGAAAATAAGAAAAAAGCGTTAGACAGTGTGATTTTGCAACTGGAAAAGCAATTCGGAAAGGGTTCGGTTATCAAAATGGACCAACATTTCACAAGCGACATAGACGTTATTCCAACTGGTTGCCTAACAATTGATAGGGCTCTTGGAATTGGCGGTGTTCCTCGTGGAAGAATTGTTGAAATCTATGGGCCAGAAAGCAGTGGAAAAACAACTGTTGCACTAACAATTGTAAGCCAAATGCAAAAAATGGGCGGAACGTGTGCGTTTATCGACGCTGAACATGCCCTAGACCCCGTTTATGCTGGCAATTTGGGCGTTAACATTAGTGAACTATATGTTTCGCAACCATCAACTGGTGAAGAAGGGCTTGAAATTTGCGAAGCACTTGTTCGTTCGGGTGCAATAGATTTGGTTGTTATCGACTCTGTTGCTGCACTAACTCCAAAAGCTGAAATTGATGGCGAAATGGGGGATAGCTTTATTGGTCTTCAAGCAAGACTTATGAGCCAAGCACTAAGAAAATTGACTGGAATTGTTTCAAAAACAAACACTTGTGTGATTTTTATCAATCAACTTCGTGAAAAAGTTGGCGTTATGTTTGGAAGCCCCGAAACAACAACGGGCGGAAAAGCCTTGAAGTTCTATTCAAGCATAAGGCTAGATGTTCGAAAAACCGACACAATTAAGGTTGACGAAGATGTTGTTGGTAACAAAACAAAAATTAAGGTTGTGAAAAACAAACTTGCTCCACCATTCAAAGTTGCTGAATTTGAAATTATGTTCGGAAAAGGAATTTCAAAAGTTGGTTGTCTTCTTGACCTTGCTGTTAGCTATGATATCATTGAAAAAAGCGGTGCGTGGTTTAGTTATAATGGTGAAAAAATTGGTCAAGGGAAAGAAAATGCTAAGGCATTTTTAGAAAATAATGTTGAATTATACAACGAAATTGAAGAAAAAGTTAAAGAAAAAATTAATGAAGAAGCATAAAACAAATTTATGCTTTTTTTGTTTTAAATAACAAAACAAAATTAAACAACAAAATTATAAAATTATAACCTTTTTAACTTCGCTTTTTGCTTTGTTTGATTGTAAAAATTTTGTGTAGTTATAGGCATAACATTCAACGTAGTAGTCATAGAAAGTGTCTTGTATGGCAGAATTATCAACAAAACTAACTTCTCCGCTTTTGTTTTTTATTGTTTCAAGGCAAGTTGTTTGGTCTTCTTCAATTCTGAAAATTTTATATATCAAGTGTCGTTTTGCGATGAAACTAACACAAGGCTTGTTTGCTTTAACTTCAACACTAATTTTTGTTGGTTCGGGGTTGAAATAGGATGAACTGACCTTAAAATTATTAAATTTTTTGTTCACTTCAATTTGTTTTTGAAACATTGGCGGAGTGTTTTCGCACGCAAGACAAATTTTGTGTTCGTCTGTCAAAGCAACTTCGTCGATATTAATTTTTTCAATTCCACTAGGTTTTTGGTCAAAATGTTTTGTATTTTCCTGGCAAAGAATAACGCTTTTTAACATATTTGTTGCATAAGTTCCTCCGTTGTTTGACCCTTCCAAATTAAATTCGGTTTTATTAGTTGTGTTTCCAAGCCAAACGCCATAGGTTTTGTTTTGTGAATATGCGCAAGAATAGGCATCAGTGTTTAAATTTGTGCCCTTAATTCCAACCGTTCCAGTTTTTCCGGCAATGTCAAAGTTAAGGCCATTTAACCGCTTACTTGTTCCGTTTTTAACGCCACTAACAAGCATTTTTGTCATCAAATAGGCACTTTCGTCGCTCATAACTTGTGTTTTTTCGCACCGATTTGAATATAACAAGCCGTTAACGCAAGTTATTTTTTTAATAAATCGTGCTTTTGTGAAATTTCCGTGCTGAGAAAACGGAAGAAAAGTGTTTGTTAAGTCAACAAGGTTTGTTCCAAATTTAAATCCACCAAGTGCCAAGGCATAGCTGTCACCTTCATTTGATAAATCTAAATTAACCTTTTTAACAAAATTCTTACAGTTTTTAACACCTAGTTTTTGCATTAGTTTAACAGCAGGGATATTTAGCGATTTTTCTATCGCTTCGGTTGCACTAACATAGCCGTGATAGGTCCCGCCAACGTTTTTTGGCGAATATCCATCGATATTAATTTTCTCGTCCAAAATTTGCGTTTCTGGGCAAATTATGCCGTTTTCTAGGGCTGGGGCATAAACTAAAATTGGCTTGATTGTTGACCCCGGCTGGCGTTTTAGATGCATAAGATTATAGTCGCATTTTCCATAAAAGGCATTAATTCCGCCAGTATTGTTGTCTATCACGCAAATTGCGCTATCGGGTGTGTTGCCAAATTTATTTTTGTGATAAAACTTATCATTATTTGCAATTTTAATAACATCATTTTGCAGTTTTTCGTCTAGATATGTATAAATTTTCACGCCCAAAAGTTTCATTTGTTGTGGGGTTAAATTCAAAAGTTGTTGAGCTTCTTCAAGCACGGCTTGTTCGTAGAAATTTTTTGTTTTTTTGTGTGACGAGTTAAGTTTAATTTCTTCATTCACGCTTTTATTAAACTCTTCATTCGATAAATAGCCATCTTTTTTCATTTGAGATAGCACTAGGTTTCTTCTTTCCAAACAATTTTCATAGTTTAAAATAGGAGAATATTTTGTTGGAGCCTTAATTAGCCCTGCAAGCGTTGCGGCTTCTGCCACCGACAACTCTGTTGCTGACTTATTAAAATAGTTTTTGCTTGCTTCTTCTATGCCATAGGAATTGTTGCCAAAATAGATAACATTAAGATATGTTTCTAAAATTTCATCCTTAGAAAAATTTTTTTCTAGTTTCTTTGTTAAAACAATTTCTTTAATTTTTCTTTTCAAGGTTTTTTCATTGTTTAGATGCGTGTTTTTGATTAATTGTTGGCTAATAGTCGAGCCGCCTTGTTTTGGATAGCCATATCTAAGGTTTGTTAGCACACTTTTCAAAATTCGTTTATAATTTAGCCCACTATGAGAATAAAAGTTTTTGTCTTCAATCGAAATAAAAGCATTTTTAACGTGTTTTGGAAGAGAAGAATAGTCAACAAGATTGTTGTTTGCTGTTTCCAAAATCAAGTTGTCATTGTTTGAATACATTTCTATTTTGCTTGTTAGCGAAATTAAAAGATTTTTGTCGAATTTTATTTCTTTTGAACTTTCTATCACATTGTGCAAAATAATACTAAAAATTATTGCAAAAACTAATAAAATTAACGTGAAAATTATAAAACTTATCTTTAAAAATTTTTTCATACAATTAGTATTAGTTTTTTTGATTAAAATATTTGAAAAATGTCTAAAAAAAGAGTATAATTTATTTATGGATAAAAAATATTTAGTAATAACGTATGGTTGCCAGATGAATATTCACGAAAGCGAGAAACTTTCGGGTATGCTTGAAGAACTTGGCTACACTCTTGCAAAAACGAAAGAAGAGGCTGATATTATTGTTTTTAACACTTGTTGCATAAGGCAAGGGGCCGAAGACCGAGCTTTTGGAAACATTGGCGCACTAAAACCATTGAAGAAAAAAAATAAGGATTTAATTATTGCTGTTTGTGGTTGTATGACGCAACAAAAAGATAGAGTTGAAAAACTAAAAAAATCTTATCCTTTTGTTGACATAATTTTTGGCACGCATAATTTATATAAGTTTAAAGACTACGTTTTGGAAAAACTTAGCACAAAAAAACGTGTGATAGAATTTTGCACCGACGACCGACTTATGCCCGAGCAAACAAATATGGTCAGAGACGACAAGTTTAACGCCTATGTTAACATAATTTATGGTTGCAACAACTATTGTTCCTATTGCATTGTTCCTTTTGTTAGGGGAAGAGAACGAAGCCGAGATTTTAATGAAATTGTGCTAGAAGTTGAAAATTTAATTAAAAAAGGCTATAAATCAATAACATTGCTTGGCCAAAATGTTAATAGCTATGGAAATGACATTGACGATGAAAATGTGAATTTTAATAATCTTCTAAAAAAACTTGCAAAACTTGATGGCGATTTTGTGATTAAATTTATGACCAGTCACCCCAAAGACCTAAGTTTTGACGTGATAGACACAATTAGCGAAAATGAAAAACTAAGCAAAGAAATTCATTTGCCGGTGCAAAGCGGAAGTAACAAAATTTTGGCCGCAATGAACCGAAAATATACAATTGAGCACTATCTTGAAATTGTTGACTACATTCGCAAAAAAATTCCGTCTGCAAGGCTAACAACCGACCTTATTGTTGGTTTCCCCGGCGAAACAGACGAAGATTTTAACGAAACAGTAAATTTGGTTAAAAAAGTGAAATATGACGGAATTTTTGCCTATATGTTTTCCGTTCGAACAGGAACTAAGGCAGAAAAAATGGAAAATCAAGTGCCGTTTGAAATTAAGAATGAAAGAGTAAACAAAATTTTAGCACTAGAAAAAGAACTATTAAAAACTAAGGAGTAGGAATGGAAATTAATTCAAATGTCTACATTGCTTCTGAAAGCGACAAGAAAAAAGCATCAAATATGATGCGACAATATTTTAGTTTAAAAGAAAAATATAACGATGTTATATTGTTTTATCGTCTAGGTGATTTCTATGAACTTTTCGACACTGATGCTGTGCTTTGCAGTGACCTTTTAGACCTAACATTAACAAGCAAAACTTGTTCGCTCGACAACAAAATTGCAATGTGTGGAATTCCAGCAAAAGCATGTGATTTATATCTGAAAAAATTGTTGTCACTTGGCTATAAGGTTGGAATTTGTGAACAACTTTCCGAGCCAACTAACAAGTCGGGCGAACTTGTTGAACGTGATGTTGTTAGAATTGTAACTCCTGGAACAATTATGGAAGATGAAATTTTAGAGCAAAAGAAAAACAACTATATTGCTTGCGTCTATTTTAACAAAGACTATTCCATTGCTTTTGCCGATATTTCAACTGGGGAATTGTTTATCACAACCGAAGAAACCTTATCTAAAACTAACGATTTCTTGGTGATGATTAATCCAGCGGAGATAATTTGCAATGACGAAATGAAACTTGAAAGTTTGAATATGAACGCAGTCAAGTTTTCTAATATCGTGGACTTTAACATAATTGATAAAGAAGATTTTAATCTTAAAAATTCCGAAGATATTTTCTATAAGCAGTTTAAAACAACAAACTATAAAGTTTTTGAAATCACAAGCAAAAATCAATTAATTTGTTTGGGTGCATTGTTCTCATATTTGTTCAAAACTCAAAAACGTTGTCTAAATCATATCAACAATGTTAAGTATTATTATAGCAAAGATTATATGTATCTAGACGCCAACACTCGAAAGCACCTAGAACTGACAACAAACAAAGAAGGCAAAAAACGAGGAACACTTTTGTGGCTGCTAGACAAAACTTCAACAAATATGGGCGGAAGAACTCTTCGAAACTATATCGAACAACCTTTGTTTAACGAAGAAATAATCAACAATAGACTAGATGCGATTGAAGAGTTAAATTCAAAGATTGTTTTGCGAGATGACATAAAGGAAATGTTAACTCATGTTAGCGACACCGAACGATTAAGTGGGAAAATTAGTTATGGCTCAATCAACCCGCGTGAATGTTTGACCATAGAAAACAGTTTGAGTTATTTTCCAAGAATAAAGGAATTAATAAAAAATTGCCAAAGCAAAATATTAAGAGAAATTTATGAAAATATTGAAGATTTTTCGCAAATTGAACAAATTTTGGAACGAGCGATATATGAAAAGAACACCGTTGTTAACTATAAAGACGGCGGATATATAAAAAAGGGATTCGACGACGAACTAGACGAACAAAGATACACTTCGGAAAATGCAACAAAAATGATTGAAGACCTTGCCAGCATAGAACGTGAGAAAACTGGAATAAAAAACTTGAAAGTAGAGTTTAGCAGAGTGTTTGGCTATTTGTTTGAAGTGACAAATTCACAAAAAGAACTTGTTCCATACAGATACATTCGAAAACAAACTT
This sequence comes from uncultured Christensenella sp., assembly GCA_964464025.1. Classification (GTDB taxonomy): domain Bacteria; phylum Bacillota; class Clostridia; order Christensenellales; family UBA1242; genus UBA7868. Next base: position 7,838 of record CAYXET010000026.1, read on the forward strand.
TAACAAATTGCGAAAGATACTACACGCAAGAGTTAAAAGAGCTTGAAAACAAGGTTTTAAACGCAAAAGATAAGGCACTAAAACGGGAAATTGACTTATTTTTGGGTCTAAAAGAAAGACTTGGTTATGAAGTTGAAAAATTGCAAAAAACAAGCAAATATATTGGAATTTTAGATGCATTAATCAGCCTAAGTTTTGTTGCTTGCGAAAATAACTATGTTAAACCAAAAGTTTTAAAAGATAGTAGCGTTATAAAAATTGAAGGCGGAAGACACCCTATTATTGAAAAACTTCTTAAACAAGGCGAATTTATTGATAACGACACGTTGTTAGATTCTTCCGACAATCGAACAATGATAATCACGGGACCAAATATGGCCGGAAAAAGCACTTATATGCGTCAAGTTGCCTTAATCACGCTAATGGCTCACATCGGAAGTTTTGTGCCAGCAAGAAGTGCTGAAATTTCTTTAACTGACCGAATTTTCGCTCGAATTGGGGCAAGTGATGACTTGCTTTTTGGCCAAAGCACATTTATGGTCGAAATGACCGAAGTTGCAAACATTTTGGCAAACGCAACAAAAGACAGTTTGATTTTGCTAGACGAAGTTGGGCGTGGAACAGCCACCTACGACGGGCTTAGCATTGCCTATTCGGTTACGGAATATTTAAGCAAACACCTAAGAGCAAAAACCTT
>CAYXET010000027.1:0-8377 GCA_964464025.1 uncultured Christensenella sp.
CACTCTTTCACTTGATAAATACTGTTTGGGTCCAGGCCTGTTAAGGGTTCGTCCAAAATCCAAATTTTTGGGTTATGAACAAGCGCACTCATAATTGCAATTTTTTGTTTCATTCCGTGAGAATATGTTTTCATTTGATTGTCAAAAGCGTTAACAATTTCAAAACGATTGATATAATTTTCTATTCGCTCGTTTCTGTCTTCTAGGCTAACATTATAAAGGTCGGCAATATAGTTGATATATTCTCTTCCTGTCAAGTTTTCATAAAGCGCATAATGGTCGGGAACAAAGCCTATTTGTTTTTTTGCCTCAACACTTTGTGATTTTACATCGTATCCACAAACAAAAATGTCACCGCTAGTTATTGGTTGAATTCCAACAATAGATTTAATGATTGTGCTTTTTCCAGCACCGTTCGGCCCTAAAAATCCAAAAATTTCTCCTCCATGCACTTCTAAGTTTGCTTCTTTCACGGCGTAAACTTCACTTGTTGCATATTTTTTAGAAAAGTTTCTTAAAATTAACTTATTTTCATTTTCTTTTTCCACTGGCTCTGTTAAACTCCTTCCATTTGCTTTAATTTCTAACGCTAGTTGTTCTAGCTTAATTGCTCGTTTCCGTTTTTTCATATCTGCACTTAAATTGGCAAGTTCGTAGCCTTGCTCATAAACAAACCACACCCCAAGGCCAATGAGAACATAGACCAAAAAGAACAAAATTTGATAAATTGGATAAAACACCATCCTAATTCCACCAACATAAATCACACTCGTGTAATCTCTTAATCGAACACACCATTCACCAAGTTTGTCAGCAATAAAGTCGGAATTTATGAAGAAAAAGTCTGTTGATTTTGAACTTAAACCTGCTTCAAACATTCCTGTAAACATTGCGTTTAAAACAAGAACCAAAACAAAATAAGCTAAAAACCCTAGCATAGAATAAACAAACTGTTTGAATTTTGGCTTTTCAAACATTCCAAGCGAAACAAACAAGATTGGCATAAAAAACGCAATGTAGTGATTGATATAAAAATTCAAAATGTTTTGCGAAAACATATTCGCAGTTGCGTCATAGTTGGGCATAAACATTGCAAAAAGCGCGCCAACAACATTAATAAAATATGTAAAATAGAAAAATCTTTTCATATTAAACATCAAAACTAGTGGCATAATATACATTGCTGTGTTGCACAAATGAAGAGGCCAATTTGCTGGGTCAAGAAAAGAAGCAAATTTGTGTGTTAACGAAAAAGATAGAAGTGTTCCTAAACAAATATACATCAAATATAGTCTTTTTTCGCGGTAGTCTCGATTTTTCAATGAATAATGCACAATAAACGGCAAAATTAGGCCGATATATAAAATTATTCTGTGTGGAAGTTCAAAACTTTTGCACGTTCCAGTTTGTTTGATAAGCCCAAAAATTCCTTGAAGCATGTAAGACGGCATAACTGAAAAAATTAGCGCAATAACGGCAAAGATATCAAACCAATATTTTGCAAAAAAGTTTTTAATGCTCCCAAAAATTAAACTTACAACTTTTTTAAAGCTTTTTTTGTTGTTTTTTTGAAGAAAATTTCCTTTGCAAACAACTTTTTCATTTTCTTGCAAGTTTTCGCTTTGCACTTTTTGCTTATTTCTTTTTGAAAAAACAATATTTAAAATTGTAACCAAAAGACAATAGCCAAACACAAGGCCGATTTCAATTGCAAAAATAATCCCACGAGGAGTGATTAGTGCACTACTTTCTCCCAAAATTGCTCGAAAGTGAAATCCAAGGAAAACAAAACTTGCAAAACTAACAAGCAATGCAAAATATTTTACATATTTTGTTAAATATTGGCTATAAAACCCATATAACCCAACAATTAAAGCACTTGCATAACTAAACCAAACCAAAATTAGTGCAAAAAAATTCAGTGCTTTGCTGTTAAAATATTGGCTTTGAAGTTTCAAAACACCACTAATTGCATCTTCGGCCCACATATATCTCGTCACAAAAACAAGGGCTATAATAATTGAAAAAATTTTCAAAAATAGCTTAAAATTTTTTTCTCCTTTTTTGTTAGCAAAAAGCCCAAAAGATATTAGGAATATAATTGATATTAAACTAATTAAATAATAAATATAATACGACATTTCTCACCATTTTTTTCTTTCGTATATTATTATACCCCAATATTATTAAAAAAACAATTAATTTCGCCCCTAAAAAAACAATCTTTTATTAATTTTTATAATCAACACTTTCAAACACAAAACCCAATTATAACTAAACTAAACTAAACTAAACTAAACTAAACTAAACTAAACTAAATCAAACTAAACTAAACTAAACTAAACTAAATCAAACTAAAATAAATTAAACTAAAATAAATTAAACTAAAATAAATTAAATCAAATTAAATCAAATTAAATCAAATTAAATCAAATTAAATCAAATTAAACTTATTTGTTAATTTTAATTTAATATTCCACAATTAAAATTTAAAAAATAAAAAAATATTTTTTGAAAAGTAAACGAAATATACTTGAAAAAATAAAATTGATGTGTTAAAATATAAAAGTGAATTTAGATATCTCTCTAAAATGACCAAAACTTAATATGCGCTGTTAGCTCAACTGGATAGAGCGTTGGTCTACGGAACCAAAGGTTGGGGATTCGAGCTCCTCACGGCGCACCAAAAAAGCCTTATTTTTAGGGCTATTCAGCGATTTTTATAAGTCGCTGATTTTTTTATTCTTAAACAAAAAAACGAACCCCTAAATTTAGACAATGCTCATTTTAGGGCTTCGATTTTTTTGTTTATATGGAAATTTTATACCTTTCACTCAAATATAGATAAAAAGCACACAAAAAACGAAAGTGTAGGTGGACTTAACACAATTTTATTTTTCTTTGTTATTTTAAGTTAAAAAAATTGTTAAAGACACTGAATTTTTTTGCAAATTCAAGTATATATATTTTAATTTTTTTAAACAGCGTTGACTAATGTGTCTCTTTTTTTGTTTAAAAGTGTTAGCCTTTAAAAGAATTTTTAAATTCATGATATAAGCTGTAAATAAACAAACAAAGTTAGCAGGCAATTTCAAAAAACATTTTCACCAAGCGGAGCAATTTTTAAACCTTTTCAAAAGTTGTTCCGTTTGGAGTGTCAATCAGCTTTACTCCTTTTGATAGAAGATAGCCTCGAATTTCGTCCGCTAGAACATAGTTTTTGTTAGCCTTGGCTTCTTTTCGTTCTTTGATTTTTTCTTCAATTTCGGCAATAAAATTTTCGTCAAAATCAACTTTTTCTTCAAATGACTTTAATAAATCTAGTGCCAAAACTTTGTCGAAATCTTCAACAAGTTTATATTTTGTGTAATCGTCAACTTCCTTGTCTTTCAAAAGTTCGTGCAAAACTGAAATTCCCATTGCGGTGTTAAGATCGTTGTTGATTTCTTTAAGGAACTTTTCCTTATATTTTTCAAACATTTTTTCATTCAAAACGCCATTTTGTGATAATTTTGTTGTTTTAGTTCGCAATTTTTTATAGGAATTTGAAGCGTTTTGCATAATTTCGTCTGAATATATCAAAGGTTTTCGATAGTGCGACTCTAAGCAAAAATATCTGTATGCAATTGGGTCAACACCTTTATTTTTTGCAACTTCCAAAGTTAAAAATTCACCTTTCGATTTGCTCATTTTCCCGTCTTTTGTTTGCAAATGGAGAACGTGCATCCAACACTTACACCACTCGTGGCCAAGAATTGCTTCGCTTTGAGCGATTTCGTTTGTGTGATGAGGAAAGGCGTTTCCAATTCCGCCACAGTGAATATCAACGTGTTCGCCAAGGTGTTTAATGGCAATGCACGAACATTCGATATGCCAGCCTGGATAACCTTCGCCCCACGGACTAGACCATTTTAGGGCTTGATTTTCGAACTTAGATTTTGTGAACCATAAAACAAAGTCGTTCGGATGACGTTTAAATTCGTCTAGGCTTACGTCGTCACGCACGGCAATTTCTAAATCTTCTTGTTTAAAATTGAAGAACACGTGATATTTTTCTAGTTTGCTGGTGTCAAAATATACATTCCCACCCGCAATATAAGCATAGCCTTTTTCAAGCAGAATTTTGATTGCTGCAATAAAATTTTCAATGCAATCAGTTGCGTTTTCAATAACATCAGGGCGAACAATGTTTAGTTTTTCAAGGTCGGCAAAAAATGCGTTTTTATAGAAATTTGCAATTTCTAGCACAGTTTTATTTTCTCTTTTAGCACCTTTTAGCATCTTATCTTCGCCGTCGTCACTGTCACCCGAAAGGTGGCCAACGTCGGTAACGTTCATCACACGTTTCACATTATAGCCGTTATAGTATAGCGTTCTGATTAGAACATCTTCCATGATGTAACATCGTAAATTTCCGATGTGTGCAAAGTTGTATACAGTTGGTCCGCAAGTGTAAACTCGCACCAAATTTTCGTCATAAGGTTTAAATTCCTCGATTTCTCTTGAAAGTGAATTAAAAAGTTTCATTAAGTATCTCCTTAACAATATAATACCTTAATTTCTCTATTTTTGTCAATCTTTAATGTTTAGTTTTTGTATTTTATCTGCCTTTTGGTTGTTTTTTTCTTTCTTTTCTTTAATTTTAACAAAAATTTTGTGAACAAATTTTCCAAATTCAACTAATGGAATAATTGAAATTGAACAAATTGCAACAATGGCCCATTGAGTAGCATTTAATTTTGAAATATTTAATATTTCTCGTATTGGAGCAAACAAGAACACAAACAAATTTAATCCAAGTGTTGCAAAGAAGCAAAGATTGAATGTTTTGTTGTTGAAAATATTGATTTTGAAAATACTTTTTCGACTTTTGCAATTTATTGAGTGAATTAGTTGCATAATGCTAATTAAAGCAAAAACCATTGTTGATGCAACTTCATTGCTTGCAGTGTTAATTCCGTAGATATACACACCCATAACAAGAATAGATTGAATTATGGATTGATAGATTATGCTTGTTCCAAGCCCACCGCTAAAAATTGTGTCAGTGCTTTTTCGAGGTTTTTTGTCCATAACATCACTCTCGGCTTTTTCAACACCCAAACTGAAAGCAGGAAGACTGTCAGTGACAAGATTAATGAACAAAATTTGTGCCGGGAAAAGGAAGTTGTAGTTCGGAAAGAATAAAATTGCCAAAAACATCGTTAAAACTTCAACAATATTTGTGCTTAACAAAAATTGCACTGTTTTTTGAATGTTTGAATAAACTTTTCGTCCTTCTTCAATAGCAACAACAATCGTTGCAAAATTGTCGTCGGTCACAATCATATCGGCAACGCTTTTTGTAACGTCTGTGCCCGTGATTCCCATTCCAACACCAATATCGGCAATTTTAAGACTGGGTGCGTCGTTAACGCCGTCTCCCGTCATTGCCACAATTTTGCCTTGTTTTTTAAATGCTCGAACAATTCTCACTTTGTGTTCTGGGCTAACACGAGCAAAAACGCTAAAATTAGCAATTTCACTTAAAAGTTCATCCTCGGTTAGCGCGTCGAGTTGTTCTCCGGTTAACACTTCTTTTCGGCTTTTTGCTATATTAAGTTGTTTTGCAATGCTAAAAGCGGTGTCGGGGTGGTCGCCGGTTATCATCACGGGTTTTAGCCCTGCTAGGAAACATTTTTTAATTGCTTCTTTTGCCTCTGTTCTTGGTGGGTCAATCATTCCAGTAAATCCAAGAAAAATCAAGTCTTCTTCAAGGTCGGAATAGTCTTCGTTAATTTTTTTATAAGCAAAACCTAGCACACGCAAAGCGTTTAGAGTCATATTGTTATTAATTTCATCTAGTTTTGAAACAATATCCTCGTCGATTTTTTTAATTTCACCATTAATTTGAATATATTTACATTTTTTTATTAGTTTGTCGTAGGCACCTTTACAAAAGCAGAATTTTTCGTTATCGATTTGATTAACTGTGCTCATAAGTTTTCGTGTGCTATCAAACGCCAGTTCATAAGTCCGTGGATAAATTAGGCCCGCGTCTGCGTTTATGTTATTTTTGATATTAAACTCAAAAAGAGCAACTTCGGTGGGGTCACCAACAACTTTGTCTTCTTCGTTAATAAAACTGTCGTTACACAAAGCCATTGCTTTTGTTAATAAATCAATCTCTTGGCAAGAATTCTTCACTGTTTTATATTCTTGCAAGTTGCAACTGATTTTCACAACTTCCATTTTGTTTTGAGTTAACGTTCCAGTTTTGTCCGAACAAATAATTTCACAACTTCCCAATGTTTCAACGGCTTTTAATCTTTTGATGATAGCACCACGTTTTGCAAGATTTTGAAGCCCTATTGCCATAATTATTGTTATCACGGCAGGCAAACTTTCGGGGATTGCCGCCACAGCAAGAGTAACAGCCACTAAAAAGGCGTTAAGGATGTCGATTGAGTCGGCGAAAAATATCTCCATCAAAAATATCAAAGCAGCAATAAAAACAACTGCTATGGTAATAATTTTCCCAACTTTTTTAATTGATTTTTCAAGCGGAGTTAAATCTTTTTGTGAAGAATGTAATATTTTTGCAATTTTCCCAATCTCTGTTTCAAGACCAACTTGTGTCACAACACCTTTTCCACGACCATAGGAAACAACTGTTGATGAATATGCCATATTTTTTCGTTCAGCTAGTGGGGCGTTGTCACCTAAAACCATAGTTGCGTCTTTGCTGGTCGGAACAGATTCCCCGGTTAGTGCACTTTCATCGCAACGCAAATTGAATGTTTCAATAAGTCTTAGGTCGGCAGGGACAATGTCGCCTGCTTCAAGCACAACGATATCTCCAATTGTAATTGCACTTGTTTTTACTTTCTTAATTTTTCCTCCGCGCAAAACTTTGCAAAAGGGTTCAGTGGATTTCTTCAAATTTTCAAGCGCATCTTCGGCCTTGCTTTCTTGAATAACGCCAACAATTGCATTAATTGTGACAATTAAAAAAATAACACCACTTTCAAAAAGATTAGAATATTCTTTGTCTATCAAAGCAACGGCCACTGAAATTATAGCTGAAATTAATAGAATAATGACCATAATATCCTTAAATTGGAGCAAAAATTTAACAAAAAAACTTAGCTTTTTTGTTTTTGGTAGTGCGTTTTCTCCAAATTTAAGCAATCTGCTATCAATTTCTTTTTTGCTCAATCCTTTTTCACTTGTGTTAAGTTCATTTAAGCAATCGCTAATGTTGTTCGAAAAATAATTCATTTCTTCTCCATATAATATTTTATATTTAGTTGTTCAATATTTATGCTAAAAACTAATGATTTAAAAAATTATCCTGTTTTAATTTTGTTATTGTTCTATATTATTTAACAAAAATTTTATAAAAACTAAATTATAACTAATGGAATTCTATTGGTTTTTTATTTGTGTTATTAAATTTTATTTATATCATTAAGTAACAAAACTAAAACGCAATCAAACTAATTTACAAATTAGTTAACCAATATCTAAGTAATGAGTTTTTTTATTAGTTAATAGTATAACTAAAACGTAGTTAAAATAAAATATAGCAAAATTAAACAGTTATTGATAATAAATTTATCATAATAATTTTTACTAATAAAAATTTTGTCACAAAAGCGTATTGCTGGTGAAAAAAAAGTTGTTGTTAATGCATTGCTTTTAACAAAAATTTTATCATAATTAATATACTACTATTAACAAAAAAAATGAAATAAAATGAAAAGGTTTTGCAAAATTTTTAAAAAAAATATTAAAAAAATAATAAAAAATTAATAAAAAAAAACAAAAAAATAACAAAATTTTAGCCAAAATTAATTAAAAAATATAAGAAAGAGTTATTAATAACTTATAAATAAATTTTAGATAAATTTTAGATAAATTTTAGATAAATTTTAAATAAGTTATAATTAAATTATAAAAATCTAATAAAATCTTTTAAAAATCACAACTTTTAAAAAGCAACAAAAAAAAGCCAGTAAAGGCCATTTATTGCTATATTTGGTAGTCCCAAGGGGAATTGAACCCCTGATACCACCGTGAAAGGGTGGTGTCTTAACCTCTTGACCATGGGACCAAACTATAGTAGTATAATAGATTTTTACCCATTTGTCAACAATTTTTTTAAATTTATAAAAAATATTTTTAATTTGTATAGTTTTATACTTATAGCAAATAAGGATGAAACTATTTTTTATTATTTGTTTTTTGATTTTGTCGGTTTTATCCTTATTAAATTTAATAAGGGGGTGATAATTTGGCATATCGCACTAGAAGACTTTACAGCACTAGCAAGCCTAGACAAAGAAAAAAGAGTTCTTATACAGAACTAGAAAGAATGGCTTACAATTTGGGTAAA